>NZ_JBFHFD010000058.1:0-21893 GCF_041583735.1 Novipirellula sp. | reverse complement strand
GGTTGCATGTCAGGTGTTCTGCGGCGTTTTTGTACTCGAAGTCCAGCACGCACGTCAATTTAAGGCGATACGGCACCGTCGCCAAGGACAGCATCATCCCAGGAAGTCAATATTGGACACAATGCCACACATGTTCGGTCAATTATTAACGCATTTCTGCGCCACGATCACAAACATCGCTCCTCAAGAGCTTGTTACGTCCGAGTCGTTTGCTGCGTCCGTCACAGACATCTCCCTTCTGCACTCGGGGATCGATGTTTGGTGGGTGGTCGCCATTTCTGTCGTGGTCGTCTTGGTGGCGATCCTGGTGTTTCGCCTTCACGCTTTTCTGACATTGTTGTTAGCTGGACTGCTGGTTGCCAGTTTGTCGAGTCATGCAAATCTTGATCGCTATGCCCAGTCGCAACTTGCCAATGGTAAGATGACCGCAAAAGCAGCCGCTTCATTCACAACCCAATCGCCACAGTCTCGCTTAGCGACCGCGTTTGGCGAGACGGCGGGGAAGATCGGCATTTTAATCGCGTTGGCCAGCATCATTGGGCAATGTCTGCTTGAATCGGGCGCCGCATCGCGGATCGTCGATTCGATTCTAAGCATGACGGGCGAGCGGCGGGCGGCCGAAGCGATTGCCGCCAGCTCGTTCGTGATCGGGATTCCGGTCTATTTTGATACGGTCTTTTATTTAATGGTGCCGCTGGCACGCTCGCTCCGCCGTAAACTCGGTAAAGATTATGTCTTGTTTCTGATGGCGATCATGGCGGGCGGTTCGATTGCTCATTCGTTGGTACCACCCACGCCAGGCCCACTGCAGGTCGCTGAAATTATCGGTGTGGACGTCGGCACGATGATGATCGCCGGGCTTGCCATCGGAGGTTGCAGCAGTGTGTTCTCGTTGATCTCTGCCCGAATCATCAATCATCTTGTCGAAGTGCCGCTGCGACCGATCAGCGAGGGTGAGTCCGAAGGATCCGAAAATTCCGAAGCGGAAAACGCAAACGTCGATCGCGAATTGCGGCGGCCGTCGTTGATGGCGTCGGTGTTGCCGATCCTTGTCCCGGTCGCGATGATCGGCATCGGATCGGTGGGAATCTATTTCAGCGACGCGGGAATGATCGAGTCTGTCGGGCTCGCTCGTTTGCTGGAATTCGTCGGTGATAAAAATATTGCCATTGCGGTGGGGGCGGCATTTGCCATGTCGCTAATTCGTTATTGCCCGGCGGACCAACGCAAATCGCTCGTCAATCGTTCGTTGAGTTCGGCTGGGAATATTATTCTGATCACCGCTGCTGGAGGTGCCTTCGGAGCGATGCTGTATCAGGCTGGTATCGCGCAGGCGGTCAGCGAGTTGGCGGGTGACGTGCCTGGATTGTTGCTGTTGCCGCTTGCGTTTCTCGTCACTGCATCGATTCGTACGCTGCAAGGCTCTGCGACGATTGCCATGATTACGGCAGCCGGCGTACTGCAAGGATTTGCCAGCTCCGATTCACTTCCGTTTCATCCGGTCTATCTCGCGATGGCGATCGGTGCCGGAAGCAAACCCATTTCGTGGATGACTGACAGCGGGTTTTGGGTGATCACCCGGATGAGCGGGATGACCGAATCCGAAGGGCTTCGCGTGATCGCGCCGATGTCGACAGCGATGGGGATCTCGGCATTGTTTTTTACAATCCTGTTTGCCTATTGCTTCCCCGGCATTAGCTAGAAGTGAGATGAATTGTTAACCTAGAGGCTTGCTCCCCAGCCTCATCTAAGTTTCCTGTTCCTGCTTCTCGTTCCATTAACGTTTCTTTGATTATGAATGCTTCTGTTCTTGCTGGCTTTCCCAATAAAAATCCGTCGCTGTACCGGCGGCTTCATGTGCCATTGGGTGACCCCGCCGCCTGGATTGATTTGGGGGGGCACACGATTGCCCTGGTCCGCGATCTTGAGATGGATCGAGTCCGCAAGCACAGTGGTGCTGATCACGTGACCTGTCCCCCCGAGCACGAGCCCCCGCTTGGCTTAAGTGCGGACCGCGAAACCGCGACGGCGCAAGCACTGGTTCAAGTGCTGCGTTCCAAACGTGTCGAACGGGTCAAAGCCGATCGTTCATTGCCATTTATCTTTGCTTGGCATTTACAACAGGCTGAAATTGAATTGCAGTACGACGAAGACCTGGGAGTCCTCGATCGACGCGTCAAATCGGACCAAGAGATCGAGTACCTTCGCAAGGCTCAATCCGTCACCGAAGAGGTGATGCAGATGATGTGTGAGCGAATTGCCAATGCAAGCGTCAATTCGCAGGGGCAACTCTGTCACGACAGCGAAGTGTTGACCAGCGAATCGATTCGAAGCCTGGCAGCGATTGAATTCATGAAGCGTGGCTTCAGCATGTCGCACGGTGCGATTGTGGCGTCGGCGCCTGAGGTTGCTGATTGTCATCATAGCGGCACTGGGCCACTGTTGACCGAGCAGCCGATTATCGTCGACCTGTATCCCCGTGACGAAACAACCTATTACAACGGGGATTGCACGCGGACGGTGGTCAATGGGCAAGTGTCTGAAACCGTCGCGGCAATGCACAATGCGGTTGTCCTCGCCAGAGTTGAATCCGCGAAATTGTTGGTCGCTGGCAATTCGGCAAACGACGTCAATCAAGCGGCCGAAGACGTGTTAAAACAGCACGGCTACAAGCTTTCACGCGGCAAGATCACCGACGAGGCGAGTATTCAGCATGGTTTGGGCCACGGTATCGGGCTGGATGTCCACGAGCCCATTCTGCTTGATCACGGCGGAGGCGAATTGCTCGAAGGCGAAGTGTTTACGATCGAACCAGGGCTGTACGGACGCAAAGTCGGCGGAGTCCGAGTGGAGGACATGTTGGTTGTCACCGAGGGCCAACCGGAATGCTTGAATCAGCTGCCCTACGGACTCGATTGGACGACCTAAGTGCAAGCCGCACGGGGCATGCGGAGCGTGATGCAATAAAAAATTTGACCTAGCGTGTTCGGGTGGGTATCCTTTGCACCACGCGGCAGGGGACGCCTGCTTGCGGTTCGCTCTCAGGTGAAATGTTATGTCGCAATTTGCATGTCCTGCGTGTCGTCGTATTTTGAAATCCAAGCCTGAATTGGCGGGGAAACAAGTCAAATGCACCTGTGGCCAGCAATTTCGCGTCCCCAGCGTCGGCGGATCCACGGGCGTTGGATCTGGTGCGATTCGTGACGTAGCCGCGACCAACGGTAAGTTGACGCTATCGTGCGGGTGCGGAAAACGCTTGGCAGCTCCGCTGTCAGCACGTGGTAAATCGGTTCGTTGTCCTTGTGGCCAAGTCAACAAGGTGCCGCTCGGGGACGCTCACGCGGGTTCGGTTGGCGTCGCCGCCCCGGTGGTGGCGACTTCCCCAAAACCGACTTCCCCAAAACCGACTTCCCCGTCGCCGACTTCCCCGTCGCCGACTTCTTTGGCTGCGGCTGCCAGCAATGACTGGTTGGACGATCTGCCGGTCCATCCGGCCGCGGCTTATTCATCGGTCACAGGCATGGCGATGCAGGCTCATGCGAACCCATACGCCAATCCTGCTGCAGTGCACCCAGGATCTTATGCAGCTCAAACTCCGGCCAACGCGACCGCCAATTCGCACCTTGCCGAGGCGCAGCGGCAGATTGCCAAAGATCGCCGAAACGGAAATAGCGGCGACCGCGGGGGCAGCTCGTTTTTTAGCGGCGGTACGATGGGCGGGCTGTTGATGATGATCATCGCGTTGGTCTGGTTTTTTGGTGGGCTCGCCGCAGGCGTGATCTTCTTTTACCCACCTGTCTTGTTTGTGCTGGGCTTTATCGCGTTGGTCAAATCCGCGATGGGGGATGATTGATTTACGATGATTGAACTGTCTTTGGGGGCAGTCAATCAGTAAAACACCGCTGCGTCGGTTGAAATGGGGCATCTGTTGACGTGATCACGCTTTCTCGCCTTGTCGAGAATAGTCTTGACCGATCGGTCTATACCCGTATAGTAAATGAGGCCCGCAAATTGGTTTTTGGCGGGATGAGGAGCCGAGCATGCGAGCGAGACGCTAGGTTTCTCCCCTTTTTTTACCCTGGTTTTGACCGACCAGTCAAATTGTTCCGGAGATAGAAGCGATGACCGATTTTGCAGTGCACTCGATCGAAGACGCTGGTGAGAGCAAGCCTCTGTTGGAAAAAAGCAAGAAGGCGTACGGATTTGTACCGAACTTGCATGCGGTGATGGCGGAATCGCCGGCGCTGCTGGAAGCGTACCGAACGGTCGCCGAGATTTTTGACAACAAGACGAATCTGAACCCAACCGAGCGCCAGATCATTGCCATGACCAACAATCGTCTGAACGGATGCACGTACTGCATGGCCGCTCACACGTCGATCATGCAGGGATTGAATGTCGACGATGATGTGATCACGTCGCTTCGCGAAGGCACTCCGATTGCCGATCCGAAGCTCGAAGCGCTGCGGGTTTATGCCGAGAAGGTCAACCTTAGTCGTGGTTGGCCTGACGAAAGCGACATCGAGGCGCTGTTGGCTGCGGGCTACACCAAGCAAACGGTATTCGACGTGATCGTGGGCACCGCGTACAAGGTATTGTCGAATTACACCAATCACGTCGCGCAGACACCGCTTGATAAAGCGTTCGCCAAAAACCAGTGGAGTGCCGATGCACAACCCGCCAGCTGAATGCGAAGATGGCGTCACAAAAATCGACGAGCGTTTCGGCCGAGGCTGATAGCGGCCGCAATGGCCCCCGAGTCGATTGAATCAGCCTGGGGCCAATCCGAAGCGAACCGTAATTGGGAAGGTTTTTTTTGCAAAAATGTCGAGCGTGTGTGTCGGATGCAACACGGCTTTCCTCATTGAACCAGAACCATTGGGACGACGTCCCAATCGCGGTGGCCCAAGTCTTTCGTTCATGGAAGGCCGATTTTGGCAAGAGGGGTCGACGATTCACACTTACTCGCACGAAAGAATGGCATGAATTTTAAATTTGCATTACTGGCTCTTGCTTTATTGGCCTTGGAATTTACCGGAAACGGCACGTCTGCGCAAGTTGCCGTTGCAGATGAAGGCGTCGAGCATCAAGCTAAATCAGTGGCAGTCATGCCTCGGCCCAAGGTGATCATCTTTGATGTGAACGAAACGCTACTTGATCTTGCTCCGCTGAAAACATCCGTTGGAAAAGCACTCGGCGGCCGCGAAGATCTTTTGCCGCTGTGGTTCTCGACGATGCTTCATTATTCGTTGGTCGAAACGTTGAGCGGCGAGTATCACAGTTTCGGTGAAATCGGCACCGCCGCGCTGATGATGGTTGCGAAAACACAAGGGATTGACCTTCAGTATGATCAAGCCAAAGCGGCGATCGTGACACCGCTTCGCTCGCTGCCACCACACCCGGATGTTGTCGCGGGGTTGCAGACGCTCAAGACCGATGGCTACCAAATCGTCAGCCTGACGAATTCGTCCAACGTGGGCGTTGCAACTCAATTTCAAAACGCCGGCCTGACCAAATTTTTTGAGAAGCGATACAGCGTCGAGTCCATCAAAAAGTACAAACCGCACCCCGACACCTATCGCATGGTTCTTGCCGATCTGGATGTCGCACCGGAAGACGTGTTGATGGTGGCCGCCCATGCCTGGGACTTGGCTGGAGCCAAAAACGTCGGACTGCAAACCGCCTTCATTGCTCGCCCTGGCAAGGCACTCTATCCGAACGTGGCACGTCCCGACTATGTCGTCAGCGATCTACAGGAGCTTGTCGATGTCCTGCAGAAAGCCGCTCCATCGGCTCGCAGTGAGTGACGCGAAGAAGTCATCCTGCACGCCTTCTTCTCCTCTCCCCTCGCGTCTCACTCGCCTCGGTTGACGCGAGACGTTTCCTTCGCAGCGGTAAGGAGCTGGATCGATCGTATGGCCCCGGACCACTCGCAAGGCACGCGCGGCCGCGTGTTTTGCCAATTGGCATGGCAATTGCTTCATTGACCTATCATCAAAACATCGAACCCAAAAACATGGTGTAGATGGAAGGAGGGTAAAGTCATGCCAGATGGAAAACGCAAACGCCGACATAGCCAGAATCGTGCGAAACGAGCGTGGTACGCATACTATCGCGCCTTGCGATTTAATCATCGATTCGGCTTGGTAGCCTGAATGCCACTAGCCTTCATGTCGTGGCTTTACGAGGCTACCGTTTCAGTGGCACTTGCTGCGATGATCGGCTCCGCAGCCAATCATTCCGAAATACGCTCGATCTTTTTGGGGCTTCATCAACTTAGCGAGTCTTGATCGGATTACCGCGACGCTGTGAAGCCTTTTTTGTAGCTGCTTTCGCCACAAGGTGGGGATTTGCTCGTCCGTGATCAAGCTGATCGGTGAACAAGTCCATCGGTCATCAAAATCGTGTCGGCGAGAATGGGGCCGCATCGATGTGAGTCGGTTGTTCGGTAACCAGTTCTGCGATCATTCGTCCCGTGCTTGGCGCCAAGCTCAAACCCAGCATGTTGTGCCCGGTCGCCAGAAACGCGTTGTCCAAATTGGGCGTAGCACCGATGATCGGCAGACTGTCCCACGTCATTGGTCGCCAACCGTACCATGTTTCTTTTGCTTCGCCATCGACCGAAGCCACCAGGTACGGACGGGCTGAGTCACGAAGTTGGTTGATGCGTTGGCTGCGGATCGAAGTGTCGTAACCAGCAAACTCCATCATTGAACCAAGCCGAAGCCCGGTTTCGAAAGGCGAAACGCCCACTTTGTGTTCTGGAAACAGGATCGGATGCGTGGGCAGATTTTCGACTCGGTTCATGGTCACCGAGTAGCCTTTTCCTGGTTCGATGGGAATCGAGCAGTGCAGTTCATTCGACCAACGTGTGCTCCATGCCCCCATCGCGAACACATAATGATCCGCTTGCAGTTCGCCTTGTGTCGTTGAAAGGTGCGAGATTTGTCCCGCGGTTTTGTGAACGTCTGTTAGTTCACAATGTTCGATAAACTGTACCCCGTTGCCGCGAACACGATCGGCCCATTGTTGGTTCAATCGGTCCGGTCGAACCGAGGTATCATTGGGGTAGTGAAACGCGCCGGCGAGTCCCGATTTTAATCCTGGTTCGAATTCGGCAAGCTGGTCTCCCTCGATCCGATTGGCCGACACACCAAAGTGTTCGGTCAGCATCTTGTCGTTTTTGGCAAACGCATCCATGCCACGCTGCGTTTGCAAGACATACAGCAGTCCGTTCTCTTTCCATTCACAGTCGAGTGATTCTTGTTGAACCAGATTTTGATATTCGTCCATCGACGCGTCGAGGATCATCTGCAGGTGTTTCCCTGCAGTGAGGACTTGGCGGTGATTGCAGCGACGAGCAAATTGCCACATCCAATTCCACATCGCCGGGCTTAATCGCGGCTTCACCCGAAACGCAGCTTGCGGGTTGAATAGCGACTTTAATGCGACGGCAAACGCGCCAGGTTCGGTCAACGGCGGCACGTGGCTGGGACAGATGTATCCGCAATTTCCATGCGAGCAGGCCGACGCAACCGTGCCGCGGTCAATGACCGTGACTTTCAATCCTGCCTTGTTTAGATAGTGGGCGCAGGCGATTCCAATGGTTCCAGCGCCGACGACGATCACCGACCCTCCGTATGCGTTGCGGATCATACAAGCCTTTCTTCGGACTCATTTGCGGCGGTGCATCGAATCCCGCTGGTAAACGGATCGAGTGGTTGACGTATCAGGTTGCCTTCGCTGCAGATGAACGCATGCCCCATGACCGTAGGCACGATATTGTGTTCGTCGATTCGCGCATAGTTGGCGGTGAATCGGCTGCCGATAATACTTTCTTGAATCCATGGTTCGCCGGGCTGCAGTTTGCCATCTGCGGCCAAGCAAGCGAGTTTCGCGCTGGTACCCGTTCCACAGGGTGAACGGTCATATTGGCCGCCGGGACAGTACACGAAGTTGCGACTATCCGCATCGGCCGCGTGTGGCGGTCCAAAGAATTCGATGTGATCAATCTCGGCACCATCGGCACCCGTGATTCCATTGCGTCGCAGGGCATCTCGGATGCGGCCGGATGCATCCATCAACGCGTCCACGTTGTCGAGAATCAAATCCACTGGGCTTTCGCCAATCAAAAAGAACCAATTGCCACCCCAAGCGACGTCGCCGACCACGGTTCCAATGCCTTCGACTTCCACTTCGACGCTGCGGTGAAGTCGGTAGCTCGGTACGTTCTCGATGGATGCTCGGTTGGGAGTTTGCAAATCGATCTCGATGATCCCCACGGGGGTTTCCAGGCGATGGCGTCCGAGATCGATTCTGCCAAGGTAGTGAAGTGCCACCGCGACGCCGACCGCACCGTGGCCGCACATCCCAAGGTAGCCGGCGTTATTAAAAAAAATCACGCCCGCAGCGCACGTTGGATCGGTCGGTTCACACAGCAGAGCGCCAACGACCGCGTCCCAGCCGCGTGGTTCGAGAATCACGCATCGCCGGAAATCGTCTGCGGACTTGGCGAAGCGAGCCACTCGCTCGGGCAGCGGTCCGTTTCCCAGTTCGGGACCACCGTCGTGGATGATCCGGGTCGGTTCGCCTTCGGTGTGAGCGTCGACAAATCCAATCTTGTTCAAGATTCTCTCCCGGACCAGTTGTCCCACCATGTGCGGAACAATTTCCATTGGTCTTCTAGGAACGCTCGCTGCGACGTCGACAACGCATCGGATGAGTTAAGTTGCAGTGCGTATTCGGGACTGCCTTCCAAGACCATCAGATATTTGTAATGCAGCACCAAGTCGGGGCCGTCATCGAATTTCGCTAGCACGGCAAGCGCGTTATCGAGTTCTTCGGCGAGTCGTCGTGCTTCGACGTCGCCTGCGGCGGCTTGTTGGCACAGTTCGACCAATCGCAAGATCGGTCCAGGCAAGGCGTTGCCGACGCCAGTGATCGCGCCGGCGGCGCCACAGCGAACAAATCCGTGGAAGACTTGAGTGTCCACACCGACCATCAGCGTCAGATCTGGGTCACCGCTGGTGATATGTTCGGCGGCATAGCTGAGTGAGGCAGCGCCGCCAAATTCTTTGAAGCCAACCAGGTTTGAAAACTCAGCACGTAAATCGAAAAACAGATCGGCTTTGGTTTCGAATCCGTAGTACGGGCTGTTGTAGATGACCGACGGGATCCCTTCGCCCGCCTTTAAGATGCCGGCAAAATGTGCCCGCTGGGCCGCAGGCGAGGTCCCGCGAGAAAGCACGCGAGGGATGACCATCAAACCAGCCGCGCCGACCTGTTTTGCGTGAGCCGCATGCTCTGCGGCGAGTTGTGGGTTTTGGGCACCCGTTCCGACGACGACCGGCACACCGGCTTCGGCAAGCAGCCGGACACCTTCTTGACGCTGCGCATCGGTCAACAGCGGCCAATCGCCCATCGACCCACAGTAAACCACCGCGCGCATTCCCAAGTCGATCAATTCGCGGCCTTTGCGAACCAGTGCGTCAAAGTCGGGTTTGCGATCGGCATTACACGGGGTCATCAACGCCGGTATGCAACCACGAAAAATTGTTGAACTATCAGGCACGCATCTCTCCAGTGAAGTGTTTTTGGGGACGCCGCGAGGCGTTGAAATGGGATCAATTAGGAATCATGGGTGGACTAAGGCTGGCGGCTAGGCCGATGCCCTAGGATAGGAATGCCATCGCTACTTTCTTGGCGTATTTCGTCCGCCAAGATAACAATTTGCGCATAGTAGGTTGATGCGTCAATCGAATCGATACTACTGCTCACGCGTGAACACACCGTTGACCATTCGCATGATGCCACGCGGGTTGGCATCTTGTAATTCGGCTGGCAGGTAGTCGTTCGGGAAGTCTTGAAAGCAGAGCGGGCGTGTAAAACGCTTGATCGCCGCTGGCCCGATCGAAGTGAAGTGAGCGTCGCTGGTCGCAGGGTAAGGGCCGCCGTGGACCATTGCGTGGCAAACCTCGATCCCCGTGGGGAAACCGTTGAAGATCAGCCGACCTACTTTTTGCTGAAGTGATCGAATCAGCGGCTGGTGCTCTGATAATTCGCCGTCGGTGCCATGCAGTGTGGCGGTTAGCTGGCCCTCAAGTGCTTGTGCAACCTCGATCATTTGGCTCGGGGTGTCATAGCGAACAATCGTTGAGCAAGGGCCAAATAATTCTTCCAACAGCGAACGCTCACGCTGGAGTACTGCGAAGTCCGTCACCGCGATCGTGCAACCGGCTTGCTCGCGGGGACCATTGGCTTGGGAAAGCAGTTGCACTCCGTCGGTGTCCTTGATCCGTGCCACTCCCTTTGTAAACGCGTCGTGAATGCCCGAGTGCAGCATTGTCCCTGGGGCTGCTGCGGCGGCATGCTCTGCGATCGATTGGATCAACTGATCGCCGCGGTCACCGGAGGGGATCAGGATCAAGCCGGGATTGGTGCAAAATTGTCCTACGCCCATCGTCAAGGATCCGATAAACGCTTGGGCAATCTGCTCGCCGCGTTCTTCGATCGCGCCAGGCAGTACAAATACGGGGTTGATGCTGCCCATTTCCGCATACACGGGAATCGGATTACGTCGACGGTTTGCTGTGTCAAACAAAGCTCGGCCACCTGCGATCGATCCCGTAAATGCCACCGCTGCGGTAGCCGGATGTTCTACGAGGGAATGGCCTACCTGGTGAGATTGTCCTTGCAATAGAGAGAAAATCCCCGGCGGCAAACCGGTCGCTTTGACTGCATTGCAAATGATGTTTCCAATCATTTCGCAGGTTCCCGGATGGGCCGGGTGCGCCTTGCAAACGACCGGACACCCTGCGGCCAGGGCCGTGGTCGTGTCGGTTCCCGCAACTGAAATGGCCAGCGGGAAGTTGCTGGCGCCGAATACCACGACGGGACCGATGCTGATTAGCATGCTGCGAACGTCGGGCTTTGGAGCGGGGCTGCGATCAGCGTCCCCGTGATCGATCTTGGCTTCGACCCACGAGCCTTCTCGGATCATTTCGGCAAACAATCGGGTTTGGTTGACCGTTCGCGCCCGTTCTCCCTGCAAGCGATTCATGGGAAGAGCGGTTTCGGCGTGACAGCGATCGAGCAATTCCTGGCCGGCATCCATCAGCCCATCGGCGATCGCTTCTAACAGCTTCGCGCGGGTTTCATAGGAAGTATTCGAAAAGACGTCTGCCGACTCGCTCGCCAACGTCATCGCTCGGTCGATTTCCTCGCTGCTCGCTTCGTGAAATGGCGGATCCAACACCGCCTGAGCGGCAGGGTCGGTTGCCGCAAATGTATCCGCGTTGGTGGCAGACCGGTCTGCGCCAATCAGCTGTTTCCCTTGGATGTGTGCAGTTGGCATAGTTGTCGACGTGGTGCTGGAGGACGATTGGGTTCAAATTGCTGCGGTAGTTATACTTCAAATTCGCCCGTCGTTTATTGCCAGTGTGTGAAGTGCTGGCTAGAAAATGCGCATAGTTTCGAAATGGAGTGACAATGATGATTGCTGAAATTCTGTGTCAGTTAGGAGAACCGTTTACCGGCGAGGAATTGTTCGATCATCTCTCGGATTGCGTATTTTTTATCAAAAACACCGAGGGCCAGTATCTCGTCGTCAATCTAACGCTCGTCGATCGGTGTGGCGTGCGAAGTAAGCAGGATTTGCTCGGACGCACCGCAGAACAATTGCTGCGTGCTCCGTTAGGAGCACGGTTTACGGACCAAGATGAGCGAGTTCTTCGCACAGGGAAGCCGTTATTGTCCCAGTTGGAACTGCACGTTTATCCCTCGGGATCTGTGGGGTGGTGCATGACCACCAAGCTGCCGCTAAAGAAGCCAGGCGGCACTGTGGTGGGGTTAGTAGGCGTTTCCCAGGACCTGCGAGTGCCTAACAACGAAGCGGAAGAGTACCGTCAGATTGCCGAAGCGATTAAGTACGCGAAAGCAAACTTGTCGGCGCCGCCCTCGGTACAGGAGTTGGCGTCGATTGCGGAGATGTCTCGCTACCAACTCGACCGGCGGATGCGTCGCATTTTCGGGATCACCGCCGGGCAATGGTTGATGAAGGCACGGATCGATTTGGCTGAAGGGCTGCTGGCAGAATCGAAGACTCCGATCGCCGCGGTTGCTTTAGAGGCGGGCTATTCCGATCAAAGCGCATTCACACGCCAGTTTCGCGTGACAACGGGGCTCTCGCCGCGGGAATATCGCACCGCGAGAGGCTCGAAAGATTAACAGCCAAGACGGCGACTCGATGCCATTGCTCGATGCCGTTGAGAACTGCTTAGGATTTATGTCCTGCCCTTGACGATGTCGTTCAATACGTTCATCGCTTCCTCAGCACGTTCGATCGGTACAAAAAGATGGTCGTGGTAGTAGGCCGAGATCGCATTGACGCTGATGCCTCGGTGGGCAAGTTTGTCGGTCACCGCGGCCAAGAATCCAACGGCTTCGAGGCTGGAGTGAATTTTCAGAGTAATCATTCTGCAGGGATACGCGAATCCAAGTCCATTTGTTTCGGCTTCCCCCTTCGCGAGAATCAGAGTTAGACCCTCGGGTTCAAGGAACTGACCGATCGCGGAAAGCGAAAGCTTCGATGCGGCGTCGGGCGCCATCGTACAAAACACGAACTCGCCGGTTTGCAGTTCGGGCTTCATCTTTTTCAGCAAGGTCCGGAGATGGGTTTCGCCGTTCATCGGTAATGCAAAGGGGGCGGTCGAGGCAGCTATGATTAAGAAACCAGACGCATCGCTTGTTTGGCGACTTGCTGCAACGCGGCTTTGTTGAAACAGCCACGGCCCATGACTCGCATGCCAACGACCAGTGCTAAAAGTGCTTGAGCGGTGGGGCGTGCCGAGACGGTGGCCGGAATTTGGTCCCGCTGTTGTCCCAACTTGATCTGACGTTCAAAGAATTGAGCAAATTCCTTCAGTGCAACCGTTACAATTTCCTGCGTCTGTTCATCGTGGTCGCTGAGCGTCAGGGATGTGTTGACCAAGAAGCACCCCTTTTTCTGAGGGTCTTCGAGTGATTGCTGCACAATCGCATCGAACAAGACCGAAAACGCCTTCCGCGGATCATCGATCGCTTCAAGCTGTTTTAGCAAGACGCGTCGCTGCTCGGTGTCATACTTCAGCAGCGATTGAAGAAACAATTCCTGTTTGCCGGCAAACGCATTGTAGAGACTGCCGCGTTGGATTCCGGTCGCTGTAGTTAAGTCCGAGATCGAGGTGGCGGTGTACCCTTTTTCCCAGAAAACATGCATCGCTTTGTCGATGACATCTTTTTCGTCGAATGATTTTTCCCATGGCATGGGGGGCGAATTCCTTGGTTGAATTGTGCATGTTGATTTTAGCTTGTTTAGACCTATCGGTCAAATCAATTCGGTTCTTGCCACATCGGGCGTTTGCAAGCTGAAACCCGTGACTGTTTTAGGGTTGATCGGGAGTGTCGGATCGCCCATCACTCTTCGGAAATGGCCTTATTCCAAGTAGCATCTCCGCCCTCTCGCTAAGAGGTTGGGCAGTCAATTTTTTGTCGGTGTATTCCGCGAGATGGCTGGCGACGATCGCGTAAACAGATTGACGGTCAAGGCTGGTGTCGATTTCAATACACTTTTTCATGTTCTTGAACAATTCAACGGTGGGCAACGTTTCGGCCTTGTAGGTATCGAATCTCAGCTTCAAGCTTTCGACATTATCGTCGCTTCTGCCGGTGTACTTGGCACGCCCCAAGACACGCTTTTCCAAAACAGCGTAGGGGCACTCGAAATAAAGCATCTTGGGCAGCTCGGTATCGCGGCCGAAGATCTCGTACCAAGCTTCGAGGTTCGCCAGTGAGCGGGGGAATCCATCGAGCAGGAAGTTGTTTTTTCCCGTCGTTCGTGTCACCGTTTCCATCGCGTTTTTGAGCAGTGCGACGATGATTTCGTTCGGCACCAATTTGCCAGCCGCGATGAACTCGTCGATCGTGGCAGCGGTGGGGCCGCCGGCTTGACGCTGTTGGCGGAGCAGGTCACCGGTCGAGAGGTGCGTCCAGCCGAGTTGCGATTCGGCCAGCTCACACATCGTTCCTTTGCCGGCGCCCGGGCCTCCGAGCACAAAGACGACGTTGGGTTTGGGGCACGGTTGTCGGGGGTCATAGTGGTGAAGCGTCAATTTCGGAGCCGGAGCGACTCCCTTTTTGTAGACGTGCCATTCTCGGTCGGTGGGCGGCAGATCATCGTCGCAAGTGATGTCGTAGGCCAGATGCCCATCAAGACGGCAGATTCGCCACGACTTGTAGCTGTTGGAGTAGGACAGTGCGGGGCTTCGGGCGGCTTTCCCGTCGGCGCGGTCCCACGCCAATTTGCCGTTCCAGTAGCCGATGCTCGAAACCGTGCCTGATTCCGATTTAGCAGGAGGTGCCGTCGAGGGGACGAAGAGACCATCGACTTCGGGAAGCCCCGCGCCGGAGACTTCAATAAAGAAAGTGTTCGGTCGGGATTCGTTGGATTCGGCCATGGGTTCTCTTGACGATTTAATTGATGGCGTTGGGGGAACAGCGTGCGTTTAGATCATAACCTTTGTTGCGGAGTCCTGTGAGCCGCTGGGGGGTGTTACGCGGCTTGTGGCAGGTCGCCATCGACCGCCATCTCCCCTGCTGCGATTACGAGGTCGCTGCTGACCGATCGATCCAGCTCAACTTGCGTTGCGTTCAGTATTGCTCGCAACGTGTACGCAACAATCGCAGCCGTTCAAGAAGATTGCCCTCCTTTGCACTTCGCGCGCCCTGTCACGATTTTTCTTACGCCTGGGAATCCATGGGCGATGCGTCGCGTGGTATGCTGATCACTCGCAGATCGTTAATATTGGACTGCAAATACTCAAGCGATAAACGGTAGGCACATGGGACTCTTTGACAAGCTTCGTGGCGAACTGATCGACATCATCGAATGGATCGATGATTCCAACCACACGTTGGTTTGGCGGTTCCCTCGCTACAATAATGAAATCAAAAACGGGGCTCATTTGATCGTCCGTCCCGGACAAGTCGCGGTGCTGGTGCACGATGGCGAGATCGCCGATCTTTATCAGCCCGGGCACTACGAGTTAACGACTCAAAACATGCCGATCATGACGACGCTGGCAAGCTGGAAATATGGATTTGAAAGTCCATTCAAAGCGGAAGTCTATTTTGTCAGCACGCGACAGATCACCGATTTGAAATGGGGCACCCCCAACCCGATCATGCTGCGGGATTCCGAGTTTGGGCCGATTCGCATCCGCGCGTTTGGCACTTACGCACTCAAAGCGATTGAGCCCAAAGCACTGCTTCGCGAAATCGTCGGCACCGATGGTGATTTTCAGTCGGACGAAGTCACCGGATTATTGCGTTCGATGATTACGTCCTCGTTTTCCGACGTGATCGGAAAACTAAACATTCCCGCGCTCGATCTGGCGTCTCGCTATCAGGAAATTGCCGCCGCCGTGCGAGCGGAGGTGGTCGAGCAGATCGATGATGAGTACGGACTCGATTGTCCGCAGTTGATCGTCGTCAATATTTCGCTGCCCGAAGCGGTCGAAAAGGCACTCGATACCCGTACCAGTATGGGCGTGATCGGCGATATGAATCGTTTCCAGCAGTACCAGATGGGGCAAGCGATGACTGCCGCTGCAGAGAACCCCGGCGGTGGGGGCGCGGCCGAAGGAATGGGGCTCGGAATGGGCTTTGCCATGGCCAGCCGCATGATGCCGCAAGTGGGCGGCGCACCCGGAACCGCTCCAGCGGCGGGAGGACCTCCTCCGCCACCGCCAGCGGGCGCATGGCATGTCGCGGTGAACGGAGAAACGCGAGGCCCCTTCACGTTACAACAGATGGCTGCTGGAGTCAGCAGTGGCGAAGTCAAGGCGGACACGGTGGTTTGGACCGCAGGCATGCAAGGCTGGGCGGCTGCATCAGCGGTGCCGCAGTTAGCGAGCCTGTTTGCTGCCGCAACCCCACCGCCTCCACCACCGCCAGCCTAGTCCCCCCGGGGCTTGTGAGCCGTGGGCCGTAAGGCACCGGGTAACGCGAGAGATTGATTCACAACCGCCGCCGCACAAGCCCAATGCCATCTACTTTAGTAGTGATGCGGCGCAAGCCGCCCGGTTGCGGCGAGTAAAATGTTCGATATTTACCGGGCGGCTCGCGCCGCACCGCTATAAAAACCACCCCGTTTGGGGCGAAAGTAGATGGCATTGGCCGTAAGCCGTCCCGCAGTCGCAAGCAAAACGTCCAAACGAGACCGAAGGGCTCACGTCCTTCCGCTAACAAGAAACAATCACTGATTCGCAACATGAAAACCGCAGCGCACGACGTGCCTCCCATTCCGATTGTCGATCAACCGCTTGCCGTGTCGGCACGTGTGGGGACCGAGTGGATCGTGGATGCTTACGGATGCAGCGAGACGGCGTTACGCGATCTTGAAATCATTGGCGGGATTTGCCACGACGTGGTCGCCGAACTGAAGTTGCAAGTCGTCGGCGAGCCGCAGCGGCATGCGTTTCCAGGTCATGGCGGTGTTACCGCCATGTATCTGCTTAGCGAATCACATCTCGCTTGCCATACCTACCCCGAGCATCGCTTGGCAACCTTCAATCTGTATTGCTGCAGTGACCGCCCGGCGTGGGGCTGGCAGCAGCAACTGGCCTCGCGTTTGAACGCTAGCGAGGTGGTCGTGCGGAAGGTCGTGCGAGGCACCCGCTCGGCCGATCAAGGCCCTGTCGCTGACCAACAAGATGCCGTCATTCAAGATGTGGTCATTCAAAACGTACAGCGAGATCAGGGATGAAGCATCGCAGCGCAGCATGTCCGTCGTGTGGTGGCCCGGTCGAATTCAAGACCGGTTCGTCTCTGGTCACGATTTGTGACTTTTGTCAAACCGCGGTGGCGCGAGGGGACAAGGACGTTGCCGATTTCGGTAAGGTCGCGGACGTCGGCGAAACCAACTCGGGGCTGCGGCTTGGTTTATCAGGCACGTTTAATAAACGCGGGTTCTACATTTCCGGACGTGTCCGTTATTCACACCCGGCGGGTGGCATCTGGGACGAATGGTATTTGGTATTTCCGGGCGAGAAGTGGGGGTGGCTAACCGAGGCGCAAGGCAAGTTTTACTTGATGTTCGAACGCGAGCTCACAAGCAAAATCAAATTGCCTGAATACGACTCGCTGACGCTCGACAGTCAAGTGGAACTTGGACGCAGCCAATTTTCGGTGCGCGAGAAAGGGGTTGCCACGGTGGCGGCTGCCGAAGGTGAAATTCCGTGGGCGGTTCATCCTGGCGCGGAACACAAATTCGTTGACTTGCAAGGCGTCGAGGGCACGTTTGCGACGCTTGAATATGGCGAGCAAGCGAGCGTGTTTATTGGCAAAGAGATTTTGCTTGCCGACCTGGGCGTCGATACCCGCACAGCCGATCCGGAAAGCGAAAAATTGCCGGTCGCGGCGCTGCAGCTAAATTGTCCGCATTGTGGTGGAACATTATTGTTGCGGACGCCCGATGAAACCGAGCGTGTGACGTGCCCCAATTGCCATTCGCTGCTCGATGCCAATCACGGAAAACTCGCCTACCTGCAAACACTAAAGGCCAAAGAGATCTATCCGGTGGTTCCGATCGGCAGCGAAGGTGTTTTCTTTCATAACAAATATACCGTGATCGGAATCATGGAACGCTTTGCGCTTTATGAAGGCAAAACGTATCCATGGATGGAGTATCTTTTGCACAATCACGAACTCGGGTTTCGCTGGTTGGTGGAAAACCAAAATCATTGGTCCTTCGTCGAGCCGGTGTCGTTTATGGGCAGCACCTTTGGCAGCCAAGTGACCTACAATGGCGATTCGTTTCGTATTTACGATCGCGGAGTTGCCTATGTGCGGTACGTCGTGGGCGAGTTTTATTGGCGTGTCACGGTCGGTGACTCGGTGCAAACCGCGGACTACATCGCACCACCTAAGATGCTGTCGATCGAAGAATCAAAAACGAAATCGTCCGAGGAGCGGAACGTCTCACAAGGAACCTACTTGTATCCCGAGCAAATCGAAGCAGCGTTTGGGATCCGCGGCGTTCGCCGTGCCTGGGGGGTGGGGCCGATGCAGCCCGGTCCAAAGCTAGGCAAAGAGTTTTATTTGTCTTGGGGAGGTTTCCTTGGTTTGATCCTGTTGGTGCAACTTGCGTTTTTCATGCGTGCCGATGGATGGATGACGTTTTACGCGATGTTGTTTGTTTCGTTGCCGATTATTGCGTTCCACTTTTATGCCCACAACTTTGAACGGCAACGTTGGTCCGAAAGTGATTACAACCCCTATGCCAGCAGCGATTAAGCAAAGCGATCAGAAATGAGTGTTCCGTTTCGAGTAGCGTCGGTTCCCACCGGCCGTCCTTAACGGCTTGATGGAGGCGGCCGGTAGGAACCGGCCCTACGCTCTGTCAACGCTTCCATAAACGGCAGTTAATTCCAACGCGATCTTGAGGGTGGAATCGGGTTGTTCGTCAAAGAGAATGGATTATGAAAAAAGTAATGCTCATCATTTACCTCTGTTTTGGGATCAGCGTTTGCGCGTGGTATTCCGTTGCTGCGGCTAAAGGTTGGCAGGCTCCCAACCTCGGATTTGTGGACGGGTTTGCGGCCGGGCGAGTGTCTGGCGGCGGTTATGGTCGATCGTATGGCGGTTCTTGGGGAGGCGGAAAATAGTGTTGGGAATTCAAATGAGTATGCATTCGGTGTTATTGATAACCGCGCAAGCGGCGGAGAGTTCAATGGATTTATTAGGGGTTCACCTGATCGCGGCGGTCCTGTTTGCGGTCGTCGGGATTCTGGTTCTGTTTGCGGCTGTGTGGATTATGGAAAAGTTGACTCCTTTTTCGATCGTCAAAGAAATCGAAGAGGATCACAATCAAGCACTCGCGATCATTGTCGGCGCGATTGTATTGGGAATTTCGGTGATCATTGCTGCGGCGATTCTGGGTTAAACAACGTCGATGAATCGTGCTCCGCTCGCTTTGCTGTATCTAAACGTGCTCGTCATCGCGACGTGTGGGCTGATCTACGAATTGCTTGCCGGGACGCTTGCCAGCTACTTGCTGGGCGATTCGGTCACCCAGTTTTCGCTCGTGATCGGCGTCTATTTGTCGGCACTCGGTGTCGGTTCTTGGCTGTCGCAATACATCGAAGAGAAGCTGGCGAAAACGTTTATCGAAGTCGAGCTGGCACTCGCGCTGGTGGGCGGCTTGTCGGCTCCGTTTTTGTTTGTCGCGTTTGCCTGGATCGAGTGGTTTCAAGTCTCGCTATTTGGCCTCGTGCTGCTGATCGGAACTTTGGTCGGGCTCGAGTTGCCGTTATTGATGCGGATTTTAAAAGAGCACCTCGATTTCAGCGATTTGGTCTCTCGTGTTTTGACGTTTGATTACATCGGCGCATTACTCGCATCGTTGTTGTTCCCGATCCTGTTGGTGCCTCAATTAGGCTTGGTGCGAACCTCATTGCTGTTTGGCATTTTGAACGCGTCGGTCGGGTTGTGGGGAACGTATTTGCTGCGGCCGATCCTGAGCGACAAAGGGCTGGGGGGACTTCGCGGGCGAGCCGTCTTGGTGATCGGAATGCTGGTCGTCGGTTTTATCAAAGCGGACTCGTTAACCACGATCGCCGAAGAACGGTTATTGTCTCACCCGATCGTTTACGCCAAACAAACTCCCTACCAACGCATTGTCGTCACGCAGAACCAGCAAGGGTTTCAGCTGCATTTAAACGGACATTTGCAGTTCAATTCGGCTGACGAGTACCGCTATCATGAAGCGCTCGTGCACCCGGTGATGTCCGCTGCGGTGGATCCAAAACATGTGCTCGTGCTCGGCGGCGGCGATGGTTTGGCAGTTCGCGAAATTTTGAAATACCCGTCGGTCCAGTCGGTGACGCTCGTCGATATCGATCCCGAAATCACCCATCTCGCTCAAACATTTGGTTTGATGGTGGATTTGAATGCTCGATCTCTGCTCGATCCTCGAGTCGTGGTGATCAATCAAGATGCGTTCATTTGGGTCCGTGATACGGAAAAGCAATTTGATGTCGCGGTGATCGACTTTCCTGACCCCAGCGGCTATTCGGTGGGGAAATTGTACACCACTCGTTTCTTTCAGATGCTAAAGCAACATCTGACCGATTCGGCGCGCATCAGTATCCAGTGTACCTCGCCACTTGTCGCACCGAATTCTTATTGGTGTGTTCTGAATACGCTGAGGGAATCGGGGTTTGACGCGATACCCTATTGTGCCTCGGTGCCCTCGTTTGGTGTTTGGGGATTCGCATTTGCCACGATGACGCCGTCCAGCGGAGCTGTGATCGAGTTGTCGGATAAGGTCGGTGAGCTTCGGTTTTTGAATCCATCGCAACTGAAATCGATGTTTGAATTACCGTCCGACATCCGCCCCATGGAAACGGAACTCAATCGATTGAACAACCAGGTGCTTGTGCGTTATTACGACCAAGAATGGAGTCGCAGCGAGTGAGCGATTTGCCCCCGATGTTAAGTCGTCGCGAGCTGATGAGCGTGCTGCTCGGTTCATGGGCCGCCGGGACTGTTGGATGCTCGCGGCAATCGCTGCCGCCGGAGGGCGCGTGGTTGAGTCCTGATTTCTCGGTCGGGCACCGCATTCGCGACGGGCTGCGACCGAAATACGACCCAAGTTCTAGCGAGCATGCCGATGTCGTGATCGTGGGTGGCGGAATCGCAGGGTTGTCGGCTGCTTGGCGATTGAAAAAGGCGGGGCTCGAGAATTTTCGCCTGCTGGAAATCGAAAAGTTCCTGGGCGGGACGTCACGCAGTGGGCAATCTGCCCCGTTTGAGTTTCCTTGGGGCGCCCATTATGTGCCCGCACCGATGAAGGAAAATCGGGCCTTGGTGACCCTGCTGGAAGAGATGAACGTGGTGGTCGGCAAAACCGAGGATGGTTCACCACGAGTCGCAGAACAATTCCTTTGTCGCGATCCCGAGGAACGCGTGTTTGTCGATGGGCAATGGATCGAAGGACTGTATCCTGCATCCGGTGCGTCTGCAGACGATCTCGCTCAACTCGAGAAATTTCAAGCCGAGATGGATGTTTGGATCACCCGCCGCGATGATGATGGCAAACGCTTGTTCGCGATCCCGATCGCAACCGCGTCCGACGGCGAGGACGTTCAATCGTTGGACCAAATTTCAATGCAGCAGTGGATGGACGACCGCGGCTTTACCTCGTTGCGATTGCGTTGGATGGTCGATTATTCATGCCGCGATGACTATGGGTTGACGATGGGGCAAACCAGTGCGTGGGCTGGGATCTTCTATTTTGCTTCGCGAGCTCGAGTAACCAGCACCTCGTCTCAGGATGTGATGACTTGGCCTGAGGGAAACGGTCGTTTTGTTAAGCATTTTGTAAATCGTGTCCAAGATCAATTGCGTCCTTCGACCGCCGCCGGCGACATCCAACTCGCCCTATCAGAGAAAGGCACTGCGAAGATCACTGCTTGGGACAGCCTGTCCGACCAGAGTGTTGGCTTTGATGCCGAGCATGTCATCTTTGCCGCCCCCCAGTTTTTGGCTCCGTATTTGATCCGCGATTTCAGCCGCATTGCCGATCGATCGACGGCAGCATTTCGTTATGGAGCATGGATCGTCGCGAATGTTCATCTGCGAGACCGTCCGCGCGAAGACGGGATGCCGATGTGTTGGGACAATGTGATCCACGAAAGTAAATCGCTCGGCTACGTCACGTCGACCCATCAAACCGGACTCGATCACGGAGCAACCGTGTTGACGTGGTACTATCCAATGACGGCGAACGAAGGCAAAGTTTCACGCCAGCAGCTACTAGAGATGACGTGGTCGGACTGGGCCGAAATTGTATTAGC
>NZ_JBFHFD010000057.1:0-22403 GCF_041583735.1 Novipirellula sp. | reverse complement strand
GCGCCGTCATCTCAAAGGCGATCGGAGAACCAGTCACGCGAGCGATGATGGCGAAAACAATGGGAATCGCAATCGTCGTGGATCTTGTCAACACCCAACCGACGATCCGCGGGACCGGCTGGCAACCTGTCATCTGGATTCGGGTAAACAGGCTGGCAGCCTGTCCTACAACGGTTGCGGCCATTACCGACAACTCAGCGATCAATAGTACTTTCGATTCGACATGAAATCTTAGCGATGCCACTGCCGCGATGGACAGCACCGCCAAGGCGACGGCTTCCATCGTTTTTCGCTCAAGCGGCAACGTTGGCATCACGCACCTCCCGCCAGAGATCCGCCATCGCGGCTGCCAAGTCTTCACGCGGACCAATCACGATTTCGCGAACGGCACCGCCAGCACGCCGTCCGCCGCGTGGGTTGTCAATCGTGACCAGCACACTGCCATTGGCTGATCCCGATATATGGATGCTTGCGTTTGCGCTGCCTCTCGTGGTGCAACGACACGCTTCGCCGTCAACGGGGACACTCGCCAGTGCATCAAGCATGTGACGTCTGCCTCGGGTGTCGAGCTTGTATGTCAACGGACGATCGCCCAATCGAACTCGGGTCTTGATTCGCGATTGCTGCAAAGACGACAGCACACTGGCGGCGACTCGGGTCCGCCGAGCCAACGCTTCGCGATCGGCATGACAACGAGTGTCAACCAACACGTCCAGCGTCACCGATTGCGGCCCGCCACGTTCGGTCACGATCAACGAATCCGATCGAGCCGACGCGACCCAGTTGATATGCTTGGCTGAATCACCATGACGCAGCGGGCGTACGCCGACAAAGTCGCCGCTCTGACCACCGCGACTGCCGTCTCCGTGGTCTGCGTTGGTCAAACCCACCAGCGGCAGCAACTCCGCAATCCGGTACACCCTCGGCCAAACCATCAGTGGTCTGGTGTCACTGATCGGACGACGGGCGGTCCAGATTCCGAACGGAAACGAACACGTGACCTGCGGGATCAAGACCGGATAAAGTCCACGCATCGTGGGCGTAACTTCAACGGCATAGTCCGCAGTGCACCGCGGCGGGACGCATGCCAGACCGACGGTTGGCTTTGATTCATCATCGGAATCGCAATCCAAGTACCCTTCGATCGCCAGTCCCCAAACCGGTAACGGGATGCGATTGCGAACGCTCAGCACCATGCGGCATGACGTGCCTTCATGAACCGCATCGGTTTCGGGATGCAGTCCGCAGCGGGTGACGCGAACCGCGATCCACGGCCACGCCATCCCGATCGCCATGATCGCGGTCAACGACGCAGCCAGCGTCCAACCAATCGGGCTGAAGTACAACCCAATCATCACGCTGATCGCGGTCGCCAGAGCGAACCATCCGATGGGTTCTTTGAGCCAATAAACGAAACGATTTGCCCACGGGCAAAAATCAGTCGTCATCAAACGCGACAACCAACCTTGCTCGTCGGGCGCAGCATGGGCAATCGCCATGGGAGCGCACCTTCAGTACGAGAGATCCAGAGAGGGACGTGGCATCGGCAGTGGAGTTAGCTAGAGACCCCCGTCCGCGCAGGGACCTTTCGCAAGATCCCCTACGCCTGGAACGGCGCACGCAAACAGCCTATGTCACGTAAAAACAACGAACGACTTCAAGCGTTCGGTGGCCCTCGGACAGATACTCCGCTGCGAAAGATGGATTCGACCGAGACATCATCAAGCTCGGGCCGAACACGACAAATCACCAGGGGCTCCCAGACCGCCGTTGGGCTGGACGCCAGGATCGCGTGCCGTGAAGTGAACAGATTCTGGCAAACATGGCACGATTCCGAATCGTGGGGAACCGATTCTCCCTGCGGAGTCGACGAATCGTCCGCGGGCGCGGCCTTCGTTTGGCGTTCCGATTCGCAATGGCAGTGGCTGCAGCAAGAAACCGCCGCCGTCTCGCTCGAATGACTTGCGACGGAACGATCCGCAGTCTCGTGACAGCAACTCACATGCACCCACCCGGCAACGTTGCTGAGCAACATGGTCGCCAGCAGAAGGTAAGTCGTTAGAGGGCGGAGAGGGGACAATGGATCGGAACTCGTGTAGAGCATAAGAAATTTTGCGACGTCGTCAGAAACGCCTCATTCAACTCATCGATCCGACCAAGGATTGAGCGAATTGTTATCGGGCGGTTACGCAGCGTCAAGCGAATGCGTTCGGCCCGCCGCGGATTTTCATCGGGCTTCACCCAATCTAAATGCTGAGTTCAGCCTAAGTTGATAGAGTTAGCCATAAGCTTGATAGCACGAGCGAGGGCCAGGCGAAAAGTTTTTTTGAACTGACTTGACGAACCGTATTTCGTTGGTCATCGTAATGGGCAGCAATGATCTTTGGTCGGACCATTTTGCAACATAACTCCCTCTCTCTATTAACGAACGTCCCCAATGACTTCGCTGGTTCGGCCCATCCTATCGAGCATCCTGTGCTGCATGATTGCCCTCGGGCATGCACCAGCATGGTTGCACGTGGCCACCTGCGACGGTCATTCCCACGCGGAAGACAGTGTTTCCAGCGACAGTGTTTCCAGCGAGAAAACGGAGCCGACTTGTTCGCACTGCTGTCATCATCATCACCATGATGACGATGCATCAGCAACCGACCAAGATCGTTTACGAATGGCCGGTGACGGCAGCTCACATCACGAGCATGATTCTGACAACTGTTTGATCTGCCAATCGCTTGCCAGTCCCTGCGGCGTAACTTGGCAATTAAGCCTGCCGATCGTGACAGGTTTAGTTTCTCAGCCCGCTCTTTTGCCAGCCGAATGCGTGTTCGCATCGGCTTCTCTGTCGATCGCGCATCCTCGCGGTCCACCAGCCTTGGCTTAGGCTCTCGCTTCTCGATTTGAGATAGGTTTTCTGTCTATCTTGCTTGATCGAGACGGCTGGATGCTATTTCCAAGGTATCTCCACCCCAATTGGGATGGATGTTGCGCAACCTTTGCGTGCATTCCTTCCCGATGGACTCACGACCTCATACGTCCCGCCGCGTGCGGTGCGATCAGTCAACGGTCCGACCAAACCCGATCGGTTGTGCTCACGCGGTGGGGCCTCTTTCGCAAATCAACGCTATCAATGCGTCGTTAATCGCACGATAGCTGATCAGAACAACGTGTGCGGTTTGTTCGTCGCCGCCGCACATGCCTGCATTGGTCATGCGGAACCTTTGGTCAGGCGGCAAAGATTTTTTCAGTAAACTCGTTTTCACGATAGGAAAACAAAATGCGTAAGTTCTTTAGTAACAAGAAGGGCCAAGGCCTGGTTGAGTACGGTTTGATCATCGCCGGTGTGGCGTTGATTTGTGCTGCAGCCGTTTCGGTCTTTGGTCACAAGACCAGCGATTTAATCGGTGCTACGGCTGCAATCCTGCCGGGTGCACACACAGATGACAACGGCCCAATGGTTAGCGGGAAGTTGATCGAAACCACGGCTGCATCGGCGGAGGGGATTGCTTTGAATGCTGAGGCGATCGCAGCTGATGTTGCAGGCAATCGGCTTGACTCGAATGTACTTAACGGCGACGGCGATGGCTTTGGCGGCCTGATTCTTGAGGCTGGAGAGTAATTTCAATTGCTACTAGAAGCTAAACCACTCGAGGCGAGTCACGCTCGCCGCGAGTGGATTTCTTCGTTTTGACGTGACATAGGTTTTCAGTCTGTGCGTCCTGTTACACAGGCTAGAAGCCTATGCCACTTGGTGGTTCCCGGATGTTTCTGTTGATCGCATCGATGATCGCTTGCTTGCTGGCTTGGGCCAGCTGGCACGATTTGCGCACTCGAGAGATTCCGGATTGGATCTCGGTGTTGATCGGTGCAGTTGCGATTACGAGTTCACTGTTTGGATGGCTTGGCCTTTCGATCGTTTGGGTGCTAGCCGGCGGAATCGTTGGACTTGCAATCGCGTATGCCTTGTTTCGATTCGCGAAGCTCGGTGGTGGCGACGGCAAACTTATCATTGCGATGGGGATGCTGGTCGGACCCGTTGGCATTTTGATTGTGTTGTTTGGAATGGCCATCGCCGGTGGCGTACTGTCGCTGATCGCGATGCTTCGCGGCCAGCAAGACTACGCCTACGTTCCCGCCATCACGGCGGGATTTGTCGGCTACGTCGGTTTCGTTCACTTCCTCGTCTGATTCGAAAAGAATTGTTTTCATGTTGAAGGGCGAAAAGTGATGCGAAGTCGCTGCCACAAACGATCCGGTCAAGCACTCGTCGAGTTTGGACTCGTCGCGTTGGTGCTATACATGCTCGTCGGTGGCGCGATCACGTTTGGAATCTGGATTTACGCAGCGGGGCAGATTCAACAAGCGGCCAACGTGGGAGCGCGAGAGCTTTCACAAACGCCGCTGCCATTTGACGAGACGTTTGAGGGGGCACTCAATCAAGAAGTTGTCCGCAAGCGAGTCTATGACGATCGCTGGTTGGTGATCGATCTGGATGAACTGGAAGAAGAAAATCCTGACTACAACTTTTTCCAAGACGTTGTGCCGCGCATGCCACTGCTGAATCAGCAACTAGCGGTTCTCTACATCCGTGATGATGTTATCGACAAGCGTATACCAACGCTCGAAGATGAAGATCGCGGATATCGTCGATTGATGCGATATCCTGGGGCATTATTGAATCGCTCCGAAGGTGAGCCCGATGAAGCGGGGATCGAGTATCCCGATTATGTCGCGGACGATTACGTCGTTCAGATCCCTCTCGTTGTCGAGAGAAAAGAGGGGCACAACAACGGTGGAGGTGCCGAGCAGATTCGTTGGGTCAGTGTGGTCGAGGAAGTCGATGATCCGGATACCAACCCCGAACCATTTTCGCTTGAAAACACAAATCTAGACAAGCGAGGCGTCGTGGCACTTCGTGTTCACTACCCCGCCCAGTCGACTTGGTTGAGCAGCTATCAAGACCGTGGTGCGTTTGTGCCAAACGGTGGTGACCCCAATGTCGCCAACGATGATGCGGTCGAAGCGATCAACCCTGAAGCAATGAAGGGCTCGCTGCTCGATAGCAAGCCGCTCGTGTTTGATAACTCTCTTGGCGAGTCGGTCTACGCAGGAACTTACGGGGGTAAGTATGGGCTCGGCATTCATGGAGCGATGACCAGCCCCGAATTGACAGGTGATGCGATCGGCATTCGTCCGTACCGGCGAGTGCTCGTGTCGCACGCCATTTTTCGCAGGGAAGTCTTTACCTCCAATCAAAACTCCGAGGAAACGTTGATTCCTTGAATGTGGGGATAGGCTTCCAGCCTGTCGCTCGCGATTGACAGGTTGGAAGCCTATCCCACGTGGAAGACAACAAATCATCATGCGAAAACAAAAATCATCCATTGGGACATTCAAAATCCTGCTGGCGTTGCTACTGGTCGTCTTGGTTCTCGGCGGTGGCGTGATCGCTTCGTTGTGGGCATCCGGAATGCCTATGGAACGACTCGCGTTTTGGCGTGACGAAGAGCGCCGGCCCGACTCCATTTCGCTACCAATGAATTGGCAGACGATTCCGGCCTACAGCAAAGTCACTCGCAACGACTTGGTCGATCCCCGTACGGGTGGCATCCATGGAGTTGAAATCCCACTGACGTCACTCCGCGGCATGAGTGCAACGATTGTGGGCAACGATGGCGAGTTGATCGACAAACGAATTGAGCTCGCACAACGAACCGATGACGCCATTGTCTTGCAGCTCGAAGACGGATCGGTCGTCACCAGTCGCCAATTGGTGAAACTTGGTGGTGCATTCACGCAGGCGACCGACATCATCGGTCGAGTCGTTAAGAGCGATAAGTCATCGGGCTTCGCGTTCGCTGAAGCCAACTTTTTCGAACATGGGACGCCGGCTGGTTTGGCCGGTGCGACTCCGCCGGGAATGCGAGCGATGACGTTGGAAGCCGCGCAGCTCGCAGGCGTGCATCGCATCAGCATGGGGGAACAGATCGATCTGGTGGCCAACATCCCACTTCAAAAACTCAGCCGCTTTGAGTTCTCGACCGGCAGCCAATTGCCTGGCGCGGAGTTGGTGGCGGATGCGGGGCGATCAAATCGCGATCAAGACAAAGAGACAACGGCAAGGTTGGTCGCACGCCAAGCGGTTGTGCTGACACCGGTGATCAAACGCGTTAGCACCGAGACATCGGCTTCGCTCTCGCAGGGCAAGCGACTGTTGAGTGTGCCGGTCGAGGAAGTCGTGTTGGCAGTTGCCGCGGAAGACGTTTCCGCAGTGACGTCCGCGTTGGAGTTGGGGGCAACGGTCAACGTCTTGGTCCGCAGCGGACGACCGGACACGGATGAACCGTCGAACAATGTTCCCGAAGGCATGGTTGCCGTTCCGATTCCCGGTCAGACCTTGTTGGCCTACCAAACGATTCGGCCGACCAGCTTTGAAGATCCGGCGACCGCTTACGTGCGAACGATCCAGGTGCCCTTTGAAACGGCGCACCAATCCAATTGGATCACCGATCTGTCGCAGTTGGTGGGGCGAATCCCCCGTCACGATCTGCCCGCCACCGTGCCAATCCAAGAAGGCGATTTGATGCCCGCGGGCACGATGGCTGGGCTTTCCGGTGCGACGCCTCCAGGAAGGGTTTTGTTTTTCCTTGATACCGAGGGACTCATCGGCGGTGATGCATTCGAGTTTGGCCAGCATCTGGATCTGGTGGCGAGCCGAACGGCCGATGAGCCGCGCGGCGGCAGTCGCGGTGGCTTTACCAATGTGACGCTCACCGATGCTCAGCGAACTCGCGTCGAACCGATTGCGGACGATGTCATCGTCGTGATGCCAACCCGATCACCAGGCAATCCAACGGCCAGGAAATCGAAAGACTCAAAGGATTCACCGTCGCCGAAGTTGATCGTTGCGGTTCGCCCGGACCAGGTCGCGCATTTGGAATACGCCGTCGCGGTGGGGTCGAACTTAAGGGCGACGGTTCGTTCAGGTCGAGTTGTCGCGACGGAGCTTGTGTCGGAACCGCAACCTGCTGGCCGAGTGACAGTGATGCGATTCGATCCGCTCGCGGACACCAAGCAAACCGACATCTTTGTCGGCGGATCCTCGCAGTCCCTCTTGTTTCGGGGGCAGAAATGATGGAGGAAGATCTTCGACACCTCCGGGGCCGCGAATTGTTTGGGGGCACGTTTGACCCTGGAGGGAGCAAAGAAGCTCGGGGTGGAGCCGTGTTGATTCTTGTCGTGATCCTGCTAATTGCGTTGATCGCGATCGCTGGGTTGTTGATCGATATCGGGATGGCGCGGCTGACTCAGGCTCACATGCAATCGGTTTCGGATGCCGCCGCGATTGAAGGTGGTTGGCAACTGGCGATGGGAGTTGATGAGACAACGACGCGTATCGCCGTCGTCGATCGTGCAGCAGAGATGTCCGAGAGTTGGGGACCCCATCGCGTCGAACTGGAAGATGGCTACGACCTCAATGGTGACGACAAACCGGAGAGTTCCCAAACGATCAATCGAGACACGCTCGGCGATCCCATTCGGCCGATGCTGGATCCGAATGTCGACAACAACATCGAGGGCGACATTGTGCTCGGTGAGTACTTGATCAACGAAGTGTCAGACAATTTGCCGGGGGCGCCCATGGGATATGACCGCGGTCAGGCCTTCGAACCAAACGTTGTTGACCCGAATTCGATTTTGGTGCGTCTTCGTCGGACTGGCGAAGACGATCTCGCCGGCGGCACTTCGGCTGAGCGACTGACCTACCTTTGGAGTCGCGGTTCGCTACTCAACCTTGGATTGAAAGGCTGTGGCATCGCTGTGCGTAGCGAGTCGATTGCGATGATGGCACCAGTAGTAGCGGTGGGGCGAGAATTTGAGAATCCAGTTGGATTGCCCGCTGCAAGTCAACTGGCCTTCGACTTCGCGGAATGGCAGGCTTTGGAGTTCGCTGATTCTTTCTCTGTGGAATCATTGAAGCAACTCGAAGAATACGATTCAGAATTCGAAAGATGCAATCCACTATCGATCGGCCACCGAGTTATCGAGTCTCCTGACCCGACTTTACTGGATGGGCCAAAGATCTACTCCGTATTCGCAGATTTCCGCGATGGCGATGATGAAACTGTCGCGGTGGTCATTGGTTTCGTCTTTGCGGTCATCGCCAAAGAAGAAATGGAAGACGATTTTCAAATAGAGATTTTGCGGTTTAAAAGCGCTAACGACTTCGCCAATTTCACGACTGATTTTGATGCGGTTCTGCCAACTCTGCAGTATGACTCTCAGTCCCGTTCGATTGCATCAAAGGTTGTCAGCTTCTCTCTGGCAAATTTGCCCGAAAGGCAGGTTGTCCGTGCCCCCGTCCTTGTTCGCAGCCAACAAATCCAAGGAGGCACGCCATGACCAAGTTCCTTGCAGTCATTCAATCGGACTCGCTTGAGATTGAACTGGAAGCCGCCATGTCGGCTCTCGAAGGCGATCATGCAGTCGATTTCTGCGCCGATCTTTCGTCCGCAATCCACAACATGCGGCACGACGCACCGGACTTGTTGCTCGTCGAATTGTCGGGATCGCGTGAGACGCTGGATGTCTGGCAGCACGCGATCGAAGTGCATCAAATCACTTGCCCGATCATCGGGATATTGGATGACGATGCCGACCCCAGCGATGGACTGCTGGTGGAAGCCGTCCGGGTCGGGTTTCGTGATTTTCTGCGGCGTCCCGCCAGTGCTGGAGAGCTTGCCGGTGTGATCCGACGCGTCGCTCGATCTCGTCCCGAATCAGGTCGTCGCGGAAGGTTGTTGGCGGTCGCCAGTACCAAGGGGGGTGTCGGAAAGTCAACGATCGCGATCAACACCGCTGTTCATTGGGCTGCGTCGACGAACCAACGAGTGCTGTTGGTCGACGCTTCGTTGCAATTGGGAGTGGCGGCGTCTCTGTTGGACCTGACGCCCGACATGACAATCGCTGACGTGGCGGCGATGCGAGATCGATTGGATGCCACGATGTTGCGTGAGGTCACCACGCGGCATGAGTCTGGCTTGCATGTCTTGAGTGCACCTCCGACACCGGCGGACGCGTCGGAAGTGGACGACACTTGCATGTCGATCATTTTGGGGGTGGCGAAGTCGGCGTTTGACCTGGTAATCGTCGATTCGTTCCCTTTGTTGGATGCCACAACGCTAGCCATTTTTGATCGAGCGGAGCACGTCGCGGTGGTAACGGAGAACGTCGTGCCCACGCTGACCGGGACCGCGGCGATGCTGAAGACGTTGGACCAATTGGATGTTCGCCGAGATCGCCGCTCGTTGATCCTGAATCGGTTCCAAAATTGTGCGGGCAGCTTGTCTGCGGCCGAAGTGGCGGAGCAACTCGGAGAACCAGTTACTGCGGTGATCAAATACGACCGTCGTGTTTTGGAAGCAGCGAATTTGGGCCGTCCCGTCATCTCGACGCGTAGCTGGTGGGGCGTTGGTGGACCGATGCGAAAGCTGGCGGATGAATTGCTGGGTCGTGTTGGCACTGACACAACCGTCGTCACGCCAACGGTTGTGCAGCCAGGTTCAACGTTATCCAAGGAGGAGACCTCGCCGATAGCGGCGGGGTGATTGCAATGGATGAATCAAATCTACGATCACGGTTGGGCAAGGTTGGCCGCCCGACTCGGTTGACGACCAGCAAACCGCAACCAGAACGACTCACCGAAGACACAGCAAAGCAAGCCAGCGACCCGGCACGTCGTGGCCGGGCGGTGACGGTCAAGGGACGATTGCATGGCCAGTTGCTCGACGATCTCGATCGACGCGGTTTGTTGACCGCCAACAACGAACAACTCAAAGAGGAAGTGGATGCCTTTGTAGCGGAGATAGCCGAGACCGAGCAGTTGCCGCTGAACGATTCAGAGCGTTCACGACTGGCGGACGACTTGTTGGAAGAAACGCTTGGGCTGGGGCCGCTGGCACCGCTAATGGCCGATCCATCGGTCACCGACATCTTGGTCAACGGTCCGCATCATGTCTTTGTGGAACGCTACGGCAAACTCGAATTGACCGAAGTGGAGTTTCGCGATGATGACCACCTGACGCGAATCATTCAGCGGATCGCGACTCGCGTGGGACGCCGAATCGATGAGTCGCAGCCGATGGTGGATGCACGTCTTCCCGATGGTAGCCGCGTCAACGCAACGCTGCCTCCGGTGACCTTGGATGGACCGACGCTTTCGATTCGTCGCTTTGGTCGACGTCGACTGCGAGGTGAAGAATTGCAGCGACTGGGGATGTTCAATCCGACGATGGCGGAGTTTTTTTCCGTCGCGGTGCGATCTCGATTGAACATCCTGATCAGTGGAGGAACAGGCAGCGGAAAGAGTACTTTCTTGGGTGCAATCTGCGAAAGCATTCCTGACGACGAACGTGTGGTGACGATCGAAGACGCGGCAGAATTGGTTTTGGATCAATTGCATGTTGTCCGCATGGAAACGCGACCCGCGAATGTCGAAGGACGAGGGGCGATCGCGGCCCGCGACTTGGTCGTCAATGCGTTGCGAATGCGCCCCGATCGCATCATCGTCGGCGAAGTACGTGCCGGTGAGACGCTGGACATGCTGCAAGCAATGAATACGGGGCACGATGGCTCGTTGACAACGGTCCACGCGAACAGCCCACGCGATGCGATCTCACGATTGTCGACGATGGTTTTGATGAGCGGCATGGAGTTGCCGCCCACCGCGATTCGCGAACAGATTGTTTCGGCAATCGATCTGATCTTTCACGTTCGTCGCTACGAAGACGGAGTGCGACGTGTTGAGTCAGTGGATGAATTGGTTGGGCTGGAAAGCAACACGCCGCAGTTGCAACAAATTTTCCGGTTCAATGTCTCTGGCAGAAAAGGCAAACGTCTGCAAGGAACCCATGTTGCGACGGGGACCGTGCCTCGCTTGGTCGAGAAGTTGCACGCTCGCGCCATCGAGGTGCCGACGACTTGGTTTGAGACCGGGGGTGGTTTGACGTCATGACGGTCCTCCTCATTCTGGCTGTCACCGTGTTCATACTTGCTGGTGCGACGCTGGCTCTGCGTCGTTCGTTGGCCGGTGCAACGGCAGGCAATCGGCTCGGTGACAGCATCGCTTTGCTTTCGCAGACAAGCGATCCGCTGGCGGTCGATGCGAGTTCGGTACGCGCGGATCGTCGACAAATCATTCAACCACTCTCGCGCCCCCTTCGCTTTGTCCCCTTCGTCATCGGCGCGTTGATTTCGTTGACGCTTGCCCTGTTGACCTCCATTCCCTTGTCGATCGTGGCAGCGATCGGAGTGGTCATCGCGTTGTTGTTGGCTCAGCTTGAATCGGGTTGGTACGTTTGGCGACTCAGTCGAATCGAGCGGCAATTGATTGATCTGCTGGACATGATGATCCCGATGTTGCGCAGCGGGGCTGGAGCGTCGGCGGCGTTGGCCGCCGCATCGGAGGTGACCGCTTCACCATTGAGAGACCAAATTCATTGGTGCGTGCGACGCATCCAATTGGGCGATTCAGGAAGCAGCGTTTTCCGTGAACTGGCCCTCCGGATGCCCATCGACGCGATGGAGTTGTTTTCCACGACGATGAGCGTTCACTGGGAGACAGGTGGTTCGCTCGCGCCGGTGCTGGCTTCCGTCGCACGCGTCGCCCGGGACCGACAAGAGGTGGCTCGTCGGATTCGCAGCAACATCGCACAAAGCCAATTTTCGACGATCGCGGTTTTGTTGCTGATCTACTTTGTCGCCTTGGTATTGTGGCTGGACCGTCCGGAGGTGATGAAGGAGTTCGCCAGCAGCTCGCTTGGATCGGCCGCCATCGCAGCGACGATTGTGCTGCAGGCCGTCGGAATTGTTTGGATGAACACGATCAGTCGGCCAAAGGCGTGAGCGATGAATAAAAATCTTCGCGTCTTCCCAGGGCGACATGTTCGGCGTTATTCGTGGGTGCGTTGCGCCCCCCCGGTGTACGAAAGCCCTCGTAAGCCCGCCCCCAACGGGGTCGAAGGGGGACGAACATGAGCGTCTCACTCCGCATCCTGATCGTCCTGACTTTGTGGGCGGTCCTCGCCTTCGTCGTCGCGTTACTTTGGAATCGCTACCGGAGTCGTAGCGAGGCGATCGAGAGACTTCGTCGCGACACAACTCCGATCAAACCAAGTGAGGAACCCGACATCGCCCACGGTTGGCTTCGTCGACGCATGATGCTGGCCGGATACAGCACACCGTCCGCAGGGACGTTGTTGGTTTCCGCGACGATATTGATGTTGGTCAGCGGGCTTTTCTGTGCGTTGTTGTTTCGCTGGTCGGGGCTGCAACGAGTCTTTCTGGAAGGGATTGAATCCGTACCCGGCGGGTTGTCCGGAATGCTCGCGCCCGTGGTGATTGTTTCACCTTGGTTGATCGCCATCATCCTTGCGTCTCTGCCGATCCTGGTTGTGCGTGCGTCACGCCGCGCTCGGGTGTTGCAGGTGTCGCGAGATCTGCCGCTTGCGATGGACCTCTGGGCAACGCTCTCCGAAGGAGGGCTCGGATTTGATGCGGCGTTGGATCGTTGGCAGCGGACTCAACGACCCGACCGAGTGTTGGCCAGCGCATGCCGCGGTTTCCAACGCGACTTGCTGGGTGGAATGCGACGGAGCGTTGCGTTTCGCAGGTTGGCGGGCCGATTGGATGTTCCACCGCTCACTCGATTCACCGCCGCGATGATCCAGTCCGAACAAATGGGGGCCAGCGTCTCGGAAACATTGCGATTGCAAGCCGAAGATGTCCGAGCCGAACGTCGTGAAAAGTCGATGGCGTTCGCACAGTCACTCGCAACCAAACGAGTCATTCCGCTTGTGGTCTGTTTCTTGCCCGGTTTGTTCGTTTGGCCCCTCGGCCCATTCTTCACTCAGTTATTACGAATCGTAGATTCGTTGACAGGCGGTGGAGGATGAAACGCCTGATTGATGCGACCACCAACGAAGTCTTGCTGAATCGGGTCGAAGTCGCCGACACCTTTTGGCAACGATTTAAAGGATTGCAGTTTCGATCACCTTTGCCGACTGATACGGGATTGCTGATCACGCCTTGTTCGTCACTACACACTTGTTTCATGCGGTTTCTGATCGACGTGGTCATGTTGGACCAAGAACTATGCGTCGTCGGGATTCGGAAACAGGTTCGGCCTTGGAACGCCATCTTTTGTGTTCCACAAACCACATCGGTCATTGAAATCACGTCCGCCTCCAAATCTTGGACGCTTGGCCAGAAGCTGAAAATTGTCAGCGATATCGAAGAACGTCCCTTTAAGAAATAGGCGAGAAACGTATGCACACACATTCCCATGAACTGACGCTCGGCGTCGCATTCTTCCTTGGCGCTTTGCATGCCTTGGAACCCGGCCACGGCAAGACCGCGATGCTGGTTTATCTGTCTGGCGAACGTCGCAGTTTTTGGCATCCCATCGTGATGGGAATCTCCAGTGGCTTGGCGCATTCGGTTTCGCTGATCGCGATCGCAATGGCCGTTCATCTCACTCATCATCTGGTCACGGGGGATCATCATCATGACGACGAAGTTGTCACCCAATGGCTACAGTGCATCAGTGCGGCGCTAGTGATGTGCGTGGGCATCTGGATGTTATGGGCAGCCTGGCGGTCCAAGCCGACGACGTGCGGCTGCAAGTCGCATCGCGAAGGAACTTGCGATTCCCGGCCGGTCTCCAAACCGTCGAGCTACTCGATGAGTGCGATGCTCGGAGTTGCGTTTGGTCTTTTGCCATGCCCATCGGCCTTGGCCGCGTACTTCACGAGCATGTCGACTGGATCGCCGGTTGCAGCGTACGCGGTGATCGGATTGTTCGCCACGGGGATCGCGTGCAGCCTCAGTCTTGTCGGGGTTTTGTTGCAACGTTTCGGCGGCAGCCTAATTCGCAAGGACAGCCGAATTGGAAAATTGCCGTGGCCATACCTTCGTGCCGTCCTGATTCTGACCGTCGGTGTATTCTATTGCAGTCGGCTTGCCTTGGCTGCTTGATCGGTACCCCGGGGAGTCGCCAGTCACAAAACACACCACCCACACGAGAACGCAAAGGCTCCCTTTGATCTCGTTGGTGCAATGAGTGGGTAATCAACCGCAAGCGACAAGTCGTATGCTGATGGACTCGTCGCCTCGTCCACTACGGCTTGCGGCTTGTCGGCACTACGAGTTACACAGTGATTTCGAACACGTGCCGCTCGACTTGGATCACGAAAACTTGCTCCCATCGCTTCCGTTCTCGCAGCATCCGCAAAGGCACCCATAGCGGCGGTTGAGCAAGTGGGCTGTCACCAGCAGTAAGCCTCCGATGGGAGTGATCCAAGAGCCGAATGCTTCCAACGGCAAAAGCGATGACATCTGCGTTTCACTAGCAGTCACGTCCACCAGGTCGGTTGGCGGTAATGTCGCCAATCCAGTTGTACAGTGTTCGCAGCAGGCTTCTGTGCAGTTGGCTGTCGATTCGGCTGCAGTAAAATTGCCACCGGACTCACACGCCGCACAACAGTCACCAGTCATCCCGAAGGCGGCTCCGCTGATTAAGACCAGGCCGATCACGGCGATAGCTCCGGGAAGCAATCGTTTGTGGGTTCGGAACCCAGGGATGAACGCGGCGATGGCGATCAGGAAACAAGCCAGTGCCATCCAGCGGTGAAATGCTTCATCGGCGAGAAAACTCAAGCCCAACAGAGGCAGGTAGCCGATCACAAATGGCATCGCGGCGCAGTGAATCGCACAGCCAACGGACGCCACAACGCCTATCCAGTCCCGCCAACGCGATGGGGAGTTTGAAGCGTCAGTCACCGGAGCAGGGTTCCCAGTGGTCAGCTCGATCATTGCGACACCTCCCGTGCAATAGACAAGTCGTCTGGCTGTGTTTCGTCCAAATCCGTTTCAAGTTCGATCGGTGGAAGTGGATCTTCCATGTCAGCCCAAAAACCGGGGCCCTGAACAAATTCAAGATCGGTGAGCAAGCACTCGTCGAGTATCTTGGTGATTCGTTCTTGGATCATGGCGTTACCGATGAACACCAATTCTTGGTGGCGATCACCATGTTCGCCGACGAATTTGGATCGAATCTCTGCAATCGAATCTTCGTCGTCAGGCCATTCTTCTTCGGGTGCCGCGGCCCACCAAAAACCGGCCGGGTTCATGCGAATCGAACACCCCGCTTGCGACCAGTCGTAGGCCCAATCGTGACGCGATGCGATCCACATCAATCCTTTGCTGCGAAGCACTCCGCTGAACAAGCCCTCTTCCATGTCGGCGTCGAGCGCTTTCGTCAAACGTTTGGGGTGGAACGGGCGTCGGGCTGAATAGACGAAATTCGAAATGCCATATTCTTCGGTCTCGGTTTCCTCTTCCCCACGAGGCACCTCCAGCCATCCAGGCCGCGTCTCGGCTTCACTGAGCGAAAACAGCCCGGTTCCCATGATTTCGGACAAATCGACCCGGCTTTCGATTGTGTTCAGAATCTTTGCATCGGCGTTGAGTTGTCGCAAAATTCGATTGAGTTGCTCCAGGTCATACGGCGAAATCAGATCGGCTTTGTTGACAACGATGACATTGGCAAATTCGACTTGATCGACCAACAAATCCACAATGTTGCGAGTATCGTCTTCGCCCAAGCCCAGCCGCCGATCGGTGAGATCATCCCACGAACCAAAGTCCTTCATGAAGTTGCCCGCATCGACCACGGTCACCATCGTGTCCAACTCTGCGACCAAGGACAGGCTATCGCCCTCTTCGTCTTCAAAAGTAAACGTTTCGGCGACCGGCATCGGTTCCGAAATGCCGGTCGATTCGATCAGCAGGTAATCAAAGCGGCCATCGCGAGCCAATCGGCGAACTTCGACAAGCAAATCTTCGCGAAGCGTGCAGCAGATGCAGCCGTTGGACATTTCGACGAGTTGTTCTTCGGTGCGTGAGAGATTCGCGTCGCCCGATTTGACCAGCGCCGCATCGATGTTGACTTCGCTCATGTCGTTAACGATCACAGCAACACGCAAGCCGTCGCGATTGGTCAGGATGTGATTGAGCAGCGTCGTCTTACCGGCGCCGAGGAATCCGGAAAGCACAGTAACGGGAAGACGATTTGCGGTGGAAGTTTGATTGGTTCGGTTCATGTTTTCAAGGTTCAGTCGAGAGGTTGGCGAAGGATGGAGCGTGGGGATTTTGGACGACGGGGCGGACGATGTAATTCATATTGGATGCGCAGACCAACGCAGGGACGAGCGAAGTGAATCGCACGCAGCGAATTCCATAACCACGAACCCCACTAGCAACAATATCGCACATGCACATCCTTTGCAAGTGAGACCTGACAAGAGTGCGACCGTGTCCTACCAAGCTATGTGAAGAACACGGCATTCTTGGACCGCTCTATCGGTATCTTGAGGCCTCGCAGAAACGCGGATCGATCGAGCAATCAACGAGGACATCCTCGGGAGGCATTTGCACACCAACTGCAATTGCGTAGGCTGGATTGCTGAGAAAAACCGAAGTCGGTGATCATGTCTGGCGTTTCGAAGCCATCATGGGAAAACCTGGGCATGATGACGGCCCCCCCCATTTCCTCGGGGTCGATTGCCGCTCGGTCCACTGTCTGAACGACGTCAACTTGACTGCGAGCAGCCAGCGAGAGTGCGGCAAGGTCGCCGAGGTGACTGAAATTCTGCTTCGTGGGCATTGCAACGAATGCCGGTAGGCCCAGACCGTGAAATGACGCCAGCCAGAGAGGCTCGTTGGTGGCGGAAACGGTCGGAATCCACTCGCACGCAACCAGTAACGTTCTTCTGGGGTGACCGACCTACCACTACTGCCCCTGCAAACGCGGCTCAAGTTGTCATCCGGTTGTGCCGATTGTAAGGATTGTCCTGTGGTCGGACCTGCCCTGCTGATTGTACGTCCGCAGCGAACCCTCAAATGTCCCGTTCACAGAAAGCCCGCGATGACAAAGCCATCCTTGCATTGGCCAGGCTGGTGCCGCCAACAATTATATGCGTCAATCGCGGTGTGGTGCTGCTTCGCGGTGACTGGCGTCTTCGCAAATGGGCAAGACTCGGCTCCGAGTCGGTTGCCGTCGGTGATCGTGCCGGAGGGAGCGTTGCCCGCTGCTGCTGTGTATGCCGAACCAGTATCGCAGGCACCGCTATCCAACAATATTGGTCCAGCACGTTTTCAAAGTGGATTTCCAAGCGAACTCATTTTGCCGCCGCCCAGCGATGCCGCTCGCCGGCGTGAAAGTCGTTTCGTTGAGTCGGAAGTTGATCCGGAGCTACCGCTGTCTCTAGTTCTTGGCCGGCCCAAAATACTGCGACTGGCCGATACACCGCGTCGGATCTTCGTGCCCGATGATAAAACCATTCGTGCCGAAATCATTGACCGAGAATCGGGACGGGAACTCGCGGTAACAGGACTGAAGCCTGGGACGACCACACTAATGCTATGGTTTGAAGACGAGTCGGAACGGAGCGGTGAAAGTATCGTCAGTTACGTTGTTCGTGTCTACGAATCCCCCGCATTGAAACGCCCAATTGAACAAGTGCAACGCGAACTGAATGAGAAGTTTCCTAATAGCTTTGTCGAACTGAGTGAATTGGACGGCAGTCTGGTCGTCGAAGGACAAGCCAGAGACTCATTTGAACTCACTAGGATCATGCAACTTCTGCTTGTCGCTCGCGGCGGAATGCCTGGGGTACGTTCCAGTTCGCGAACGAACGTCAGCACGGTGAATTTTGAAACGACGGCACCTGATGCACAAACTATCCAGACACAAGAACAACTTGATATCGACCGGGTGCAGTACGACGCGGTGGCAGTGGCACAAGCAGGCATCATCAACTTGATGCGCGTCCCCGGTGAACAGCAAGTGATGCTTCGAGTCACGGTGGCCGAAGTCAACCGCACGGCCGCGCGAAGCCTTGGACTGAACTTCACCGCCATTCAAAACAACAATCTGTTCAGCAATACGACCGGATCGATCGCAGGGAACATCCAAGCGATCCTCGATGGCGGCGACATCAGCCTGCGGATCGAGGCACTGCGGCGACTGAGTTTATCTCGCACGCTCGCCGAGCCGAACCTTGTCGCGATCAATGGCCAAACGGCGAACTTTCAAGCTGGAGGACAGTTTCCGATTCCCGTGATCGCCTCGGGAGGCGTCGGCACGAATTTGCAAGGTGTGCAGTTCGTCCCGTTCGGCGTGCAATTGCAATTCCTTCCGGTCATTCAGGATCGTGATGTGATTCGATTGCAAATCAACGCTGACGTCAGCACGCGAGACGAATCGTTGGGGACGAACATCGGCGGTGGCGGAGGGGGCGGGACATCGGTGCCGGGACTGAACAGCCGCAATTTCTCATCAACCGTAGAGCTGCGAAGCGGTCAAACTCTCGCAGTGGCGGGCCTTTTACAAACCAACTTCGGTGCCAGCAGTGATCGCGTCCCTTTCTTTGGCGACTTGCCGTTGATCGGACCGCTGACCGGTGCTAATCGTACCAGTGCGTCCGAGCAAGAGTTGGTCATACTGGTGACCCCCGAGTTGGTCGCCCCCGTCGATTCGTGCGTCACGCCGGGGCTTCCAGGCAACGATGTCTATGAGCCGACCGATGTCGAGTTCTACTTGAGCAATCGGCTTGAAAGCCGTCGATCGCGAGATTTCCGCTCACCCGTAAGAACCGATTATCACAAGCAGCGAAGGCCCGATCTCGGTTGCCCTGATCGATTCATTATTGGCTCCAACGGCCCCACCGACCGATGTTGCAATCAACCTGTTGCCGTTCCTCATCAACCCGTTCCAACCATTGGTGAATCAATGCCAACGGTCTACTCAACACCAATGATGATCGATGAGGTGTCGCAATGAGGTATCAATCCAAATTATTCGTCTCTGGTGGTTTATTGGCGATGTCTCTCGCGCTAAGCGGATGCCGCAGCGGACAAGGAATTTTCCAGGTCGATCGTTGTGCCGATGTGCCGAGTGGTGCGATTCCCGCCAAGCCAGGCAGTCATCTTTGCGAGTGGCAGCAAGCTCAAGTGCAATCTGCGTCGATTGACCAGGGTGTGTTTTACCAAGCTGACTTTGTTGGCAGCACCGATCAACTGAGTCCGGCGGCGGAGGTGCAGGTTGCAAGGCTTGTTGAACAAGGAGCCGTCGGGACGGTGTCCCTGATCGTTGAACCCAGCGGCGACCCTCATCGCGATGCAGGTCGAGTCACCATGCTTGCATCCGCATTTTCCGCAGCAGGTGCAAGCATCGCAGCCGAGCAAATTCAAGTTGCCTTTCCACCGGCCCTCGGCTTGGAAGGTTTTCGTGCCCAGCAGGTTGCTCGGCAAGCCAGTCGAAGCGGCAACCAAGGCGGAGGACAGGGACAAAACGGGGGCGGTTCCATTAGCGGCAGTGGTCTCGGTGGCGGAGGCTTTTTCTAGTGACACGAACGACACTGATCCTGTTAACAGCATTACTCGCTTGCGGATGCAGTTCGCTACACGGCGTTGCGTCATTGTCCGGATTGAAGCGAAGCGAAACAAAGTCCGAGTCAAGAAGCAAACCTGCTGAGGCTCCAATGTCTCAGCTTGGTGTCGCCTTGCCTGCAATGAAGCCCGGTGACGACCGAGAGCTGAAGATCATCGCCGCAGAGCAGATGGCAAAACACGGCTACTGGGACGAAGCGGTTGAGCTGTATCTCGACGCCGAATCGATCGCCCCCAAAAAACCGAAGCTGGATGCTCAACTCGCCCCTGCGCTGGCGGGTGCCGGACAATATCCGCAGTCGATCGAGCGATATCGCCGCCTCATCAAGATCAACCCCATGGACGCGGAACTAGCAAACAATTTCGCTTTTACATTGATGGAATCGGGCGATCTCGTTGCGGCAGAGAGCGAGTTTCGGCGAGCGCTCACGCTCGACACGCAATCCGAAAACGCAGCGGTCAACTTAGGTTTACTCATTGCACGACAGCGGCGTTATGACGATGCGTTGTCCGTGCTGATTCCAGCAATTGGCGAAGCTGCCGCTCACCACAACCTAGGGGTTATCGCGATCGAGGTGGGCGATGAGCATTCCGCCAGGCAGCACTTTGCTAAAGCGGCGTCGTTACCGGGTGCCCCTAAAGCGACGCAAGAATTTATTGCCGCCATCTCAAAGTCCTCGATGACGACTGTGAAGTGAAGCAATCGGCTTCACGTGGGCCAGGTAGGGTTTTCTGCTCCAGCCCCGCTGCCACTCCACCCTTGAATCACAAGGAATGGCATTCCGAAGCTGGCGTTAAGTACGCGAAGGCGGGCTCGATCGGTGATCCAAGTGATCATCGTCGATAAAAACCACGATCACACTTGCGGTCACGATGACGCTTCGGCGTTAACGTTTGGAAAGAAGTCGATTGCCAAAGTTCTGGATTTCCGGATTGGAATTTTCTGATTCGACCAGGACGTTGCGAATGAGCTCGTGCCAAGTCTTGGCTTTCAGGCAGTCGTTGAACCTATCCGCGTGCGCCAACTCGTCAGCGTTCGTTGCGGCGACTAAGAAATTAAAGGTGTCGGGATCGCATCGGTTGAGTCGGACAAGCAATACCATGATTCCAACGGCGAAATAGGGACGGTCCCAATCTCCGAGCGAGCGAGTTTGCATGCGCCAGCAAAGAAACTTTAGCACCGCGATTGAAGTTTTATCTCCGAGCTTGATCGCGCTATCAATGAGCTGAACGATCGTCGAATCTTCCCCTGTAAAATAACCTTCATTCGTGGGCTCGGCCGCAGCTCGCAATAGCACGCCACACGCGAATAACCGCATCCAATGCCCTCGATCACCTGTCGATCCGGGCGACCAAGTCGGGTCTTCCGGTTCTGACCAACGGATCAACTCGAGAACCTCCTTTGGTTCCCAACGCATCGGTGCGAGAATCTTGCCACTTCGGATCGCTGTTAGCTGTTCCAGATGCTCGTCAAAATCCTGTCCGTAGTCAGCTGCAGCGATCTCGCGAAGCATCGAATCATCGACACGCAACGAAACGATTCGAAGCAATTCAGTACTGGAAGGTTCGTGTTGGTCCAAGAGTTGGCTTGACACTTTGTTACCACCTGTGCAACGGTCTGGGGGCGTTCTAGTAGCGATTGCTAAATTTGGCAAACGGAGTCTACGCGATTTACGGCAACGGTCATCAACACCGCTCCTGAGCAAAGCGACAAAGAGCGGCCGATAACAGATGCAAGGCCTTGTCACCTGATTCATTTCATCTTGGATGATTTTGGATGGCGTAGTTTGAAACGGCACTCACAATCGCCGCCGCGTCGCAATCGTACAAGTCCGCGCCTCCAAACGGATTGAGTTCAACAAGATGATACTCACCGCCAACTTGGCATACATCCAAAACATACACCGGGCAAGGTGACGGCATCGACGATGCCACTTCGTCAGCTAAATCACGGGCTTTGCCGTCACCACCACTATCGACCGCACGCCGCGTGCCCGCGTCGTACCCGCTGCCGGCAACGACTCGCCCCTGGACCACGACAAACCTCCACTCACGGCCGACCTCGACCACTGGTGCAACAATCACTGGTAGCGTTTCTTCTTCGTAGTAGAATCCGTGGTCGAGTGCTTTCAACGAAATCGAATCGACATCCAGCACCCGACCGATAAACGGTTTTAATGGGCTGTCTGGCCGAACAAAGACGCGATCCAGGCAACCGATTCCGGCAGCCACGTCGGTCGCATTGGCAATCAACTCATTCGCTGGCAAACACCGCCAATCCTGATGCATTAACCAACGACTTGCTCGTGGATACCACGCCGTGCAGCAAAACTCATTTACCGGACAGAATGAACCTGGATTCCCAATCGCTTTCATCTCGATGACGGCAGCATTCCCGAGTGAGCCGTGAAAAATGACGGGAATCTCTGGATTAAATTCCGGAGGCTCATGCAGCCACCATTCATCCTGCGAATCGACAATTCGGTGGCCTGCTTCGGAAATGGCCTCTCGCAACCTCCCGTGAGAATTCGGGAACACGTCCGATTCAAGAATCCAGGTTACCGAAGTCATGATGTTTGATTCTGTTTGTATTTTCGCCGAAGATGCATAGTTTTCGTCAATTGACTGACTGGCGACGACCGAGCAGGGTTCGCGCTGAGTCCACTCGGCTTCGGAAGCCAAGACTACGTCGGAAGCCGGCTTGGTTACCTACTCTTCAGCGACGACACCGAATGCGTTTGTGTAAATGCCGATGACAAACGCTAGCCGCACGGCAGCTTTGGTACGGGAATGGATCATTGGTTGAATCTCAACGGATGATCATTTTTGGGGTTGCCGTAGTGGACGAGGCTACGAGTCCCTGCTCACGCCGCATCGAAAGGACTCGTTGCCTCGTC
>NZ_JBFHFD010000056.1:0-22470 GCF_041583735.1 Novipirellula sp. | reverse complement strand
GCTGTGCCGCGGCGGTTCAGGCTGCCCGCATGGGAGTACAAAACATCGTTCTGGTCAATGACATCGATTGGCTCGGTGGTCAATTCAGCGCCGAGGGACTCGGTGCGATCGATGAAAACCGTGCTCATCAATACAACGGAACGGTGCCTATCCCTCGATCAGGCATTTTTCGTGAAGTGATCGACGCGATCGAAGCTAAAAATGCCCAACTCTATGGCGGCATCAAGCGTCCCGGAAACACTCGCGTGATCACGACGGCACGCCCGGTGGTTTCGGAGTCAGTGTTTCGCGACCTGCTTGCCCCGTATGAGCAATCGGGCCAAATCCAGCGTTACTCACGCTACCGTGTTTCGAGTGCCATCGTCGATGACAATACCATTGGCGGAGTTGAGTTCGTGGCGACGGATGCAGCCACAAAACCGCACAAGCTGATCGTTCACGCCCGCATGACGATCGACGCCAGCGACTGGGGCGACGTCATCAAGGCATCCGGTGCAAGCTGGGACTGTGGCATTGATGCAAAAGCAGAATGGGGTGAACCCAGCGCCCCCGAAACGAATCAACCGACAACAGATTTGGCACCGATCACCTACTGCATGATCCTTGTCGAACAGGCCCAAGAGTCGCTGTATCCCAAACCGACGACGTACGACCCTCGTTACTTCACCGGAACGTGGGGATGGATCGATGAGGAATTTGCCTATACGACGCGGCGATTAGTCGACGGCAAAGGATTCGCGGAGATTGACCACGCGGATGTGTTGCTGATCAATTCACCTCAAATCGATTACCCGCTCGACTCGCTGCCATCCAGCGTGGTGCGTGAACTCGAACAGACCGAAGCGGGTGCTTCAAAGAAAACACTCGTTGCAATGACGCCGGCGCAGCGCGAGATCGTATTCCAGGATGCCAAGCGTCACTCGCTTCGCTACTACTACCATCTCCAAACCAACTTTCCAAAGTTCCGCCGCATGGCGCTGAGCGACGAATTCGGGACGTCCGATCATTTGCCTCCGAAACCGTATGTCCGCGAGAGCCTTCGGCTTGTCTCTCGTCACATCATTCGCGAACAGGAGGTCGAGGGATTTGGTGGCTACGAAAGCTATGCGACCACGATGTTCCCCGATGCTGTTTTCTCGTGGCAATTCGAAAAGGATTTCCATCCGACTCAGCGATCTTGGCTGAGCGACGATGGAAACGCGGGGCCGTGGGAAGCCATCTTTCGAGGCAACCGTCGCTTTGGTCGTGGCGGAACCGGACGCGCCATCTTTCCGCTTCGCGCACTGGTACCCAATCGAATCCAAGGACTGCTCGGTGCACAAAAGAACCTGGGTTACACCAGTATCGTTGGCTCGTCATGTCGGCTGCATGATCAATCGATTCATGCCGGTCAAGCCAGTGGCGCGGTCGCCGCGGTCAGCCTGCGTAACCACGTCGATCCGGCCACGATTTACCTTCGCCCCGATCAACTTGCCGAGATCTGGGAAGGACTGCTGGAACCCGCCAGCGGAGCACCGCTCGTCATTTGGCCGTTTTCAGATACCGATCCCTATGACGACGGCTTTGCCGCGATCCAACAGCTTGCACTCCGTCGACTGCTCGGCCTCGGTCCCACCGACACGGCGTTTCAACCCGACCAAATCGCAACCGTTTCATGGACCGAGCGGGTCACGGACGGCCTCGTCCACGCTGGCTATCCCGCAACGCAATTTGAATTCGCCACCACGGACACACGCCGCGACGTTGCAATTTCGTTGTGGAATCAATTGAAATCACACCCCATTCCCAATCCGATCCGCAAAAACGAATGGGATGCCGACGATGACGGGATACTCGATTCCGAAGACCCCCTGCCCTTCACGCGAGGGACGGTTTCTTGGCAGCGATCGCCGGAGAACGATGGCAATCCTCCGCAGCTTTCTGCGTACCCAGCCCAAACCGTCGCGATCAACTTCACATCAGCAGATGGCTCCGCCACTGAGCCGTTCATCAACGATGTAGGTGGAAAATTCTCTGCAAAAGCGGGGTTCGGTTGGCAGAAGGATTTGCGAGGCAACACACGATTGCGTGGAACCAACCTCGGACCTTTGCGGGACGGCTTTGTCTTCACACGCACTCAAGACGTCTGGGAGTGTGAAGTCGACAACGGAAAATGGAGGGTATTTATTTGCTTGGGTGACGCCGGACATGAACAGCCCGGACAGAATTTGCAAATCGAGAACATCGTGGTCACCGAAAACGTCGCCACTTCTCTCGGCGTCTTTCACGAGACAATGACCGACGTCGACGTCACCGATAGCCGCCTCACGCTAACACTAGGCACACCCGCCGGTGGCGGCAATACAACGATTAATTGGTTGCTTGCCGTGCCGGTCCAGTAGCGGAATCGACGATGAAGCCACGCGGTGTTGCGATTCAGCGGGTACACTGAAATGCGGAAGGACAACCAAAGGCCTGCTTTGGGAAATCCACCTTCGAGCTGAAACTCTTGACGAGTTTCGCTACGTTCGTTCCAGCGTTTCTAACTCGTTTCCTTGGCATTCAACATGCAAACCCGCGTTGACCAATTGTCGTCCCAATTCTCCGTCGCCGGAGTCCGCTTTGCCGAAGGAAATGGCGGGCTTGTCAAAGTGATCGTCCACACCGACCGTTGCGATGGCGAGATCTATTTGCACGGTGCCCACATCACTCACTTTCAGCCCTGCGGCAAATCCCCCGTGCTGTGGATGAGCCAAGAATCGGTATTCGCCGAGGGCAAGGCGATTCGCGGCGGCGTCCCCATTTGCTTTCCTTGGTTTGGCCCCAATGCATCCGACCCGAGTGCTCCGGGGCACGGTTATGCGCGTATTCGGACGTGGAAGCTGATTGCTGCTGAAAACAACGAGGATGGCGATGTATTGCTGACGCTCCGCAACACGATTGACGATTTCGAATTGACGTACACCGTCACGTTCGGTCGCTCGCTCGGCATGTCGCTGGCAGTGAAATTGTCAGATCAAGCAAACGCAACGACATCCTTCGAAGAAGCACTTCACACCTACCTCGCCGTCAAAGACGTTCATCAAGTGGTAATCGAAGGCCTCGAGTCGGCTGCGTACATCGACAAGGTCGACGGCATGAGAGAAAAACCAGCGACCGACGAATCGATCCAATTCAACGGCGAATGCGACCGCGTTTACCTCGACACCACCTCGACCTGCATCTTGCGTGACCCCGCGATGGCACGGTCGATTCAAGTCTCGAAATCCAATTCGCAATGCACCGTCGTCTGGAATCCGTGGATCAGCAAGAGTGCCGCGATGCCCGATTTTGGCAACGACGAATGGACATCGATGGCCTGTATCGAAACTGCCAATGTAGGCTCGTACAGCAGGACATTGAAACCGGGCGAGTCGCATGTGATGACAGCAGACGTGTCAATCATCCCGTAGAACGTGTGGGATAGGCTCCCTGGCTATCTTGCTCATAAATCAGCACGAACTGGCATCCCAATTGCTCTACCCACTGCTATGACTGACTCACAAACTTGGCTACCGCAACTGAACGAGGTCGCAAAACCTCTGCATGCAGACTGGGTTTCGATGCGCCGCTACTTGCATCAGAACCCCGAACTCTCGGATTCCGAGTATCGAACGACCGAATATTTGACTTGCGCGTTCACGAAGCTTGGATTGCCGACGCATATCCCGATTGATAAACGCGGCTTGACTGCGGATTTAGTGACATTCAAACACGACCCCAATCGCTGGATTGCGATTCGGGGTGATATTGATGCCTTACCGATCAGCGATGCCAAGGCGGTTGATTATCGCAGCACGTGTGAGGGCGTGATGCACGCGTGTGGGCACGATGTCCATGCGACCGTGGTCGTCGCCGCGATGCAAATTTTGACAGCGATGCACAAAGCAGACCGTTTGCCCTGGCCGATAGCAGCACGTGCGATCTTGCAGCCATCCGAAGAATTAGCGACGGGGGCTCGCTACATGATCCATCATCACGCACTACGAGACATCGATGCGATCCTGGCCTTGCATGTCGATCCCACACGATCGGTGGGCTGCATTGGACTGCGTCACGGCACATTGACCGCTGCTTGTGATGCGATTCATGTCACGATCACGGGCAACGGTGGCCACGGCGCCCGCCCGCATCTAACGAACGACCCGATCGATGCGATCACGCACTGGGTGCAATCCGCATTTCGTCGGCTTGGACGCACCGTCAACGCTCACCAAACCGTCGTGTTTTCCGTTGGCGAACTGCACGCCGGACATAGCACTAATGTGATTCCCGATTCGGCTGCGTTATCGGGTTCGCTGCGTTCGCTAGATGCTCATTCGCGACGAATCGCCTTGGAAACACTCGAAGATGTCTGCCGAGCAACGGAGATTGAAAACAACTGTAAAGTCAAGATGGAACTTGGTTTTTCAGCCCCCGCGGTGATCAACGACGACTCACTGGTCGACTTATTGACCGATACCGCCACCGCAGCCTTCACCGCCGGTGCAATCGAATGGATCGACGAACCGAGCATGGGCAGCGAAGACTTTTCGTATTACTTGAAACAGATTCCCGGAGCCATGTTTCGCCTTGGCGTCGCAGGCGATCAAGTCGGCCATGCTCCGCTACACACTCCTGCTTTTGACATCGACGAGCAAGCGATCATGGTTGGTGCCAAACTTTTCGCCGCCTCGGTGATCGCTTACTTCGACCCGAATCGCACCCCGATTCCCACCGAAAACGCATAGCGAAAATGACGCTGCGATGCCGGTTTCGCAATGACACCGCCAACGCTTATCCCCGTTCCTCGTAACGATTCTCGCGGAGACGACGTCCATGGCCAAGTTAAACTTTAACTCGAACCCGACCCATACTCTCGGCGTCGAAATCGAAATGGGACTCTGTGATGGCAGTACGATGGAACTTGTTAACGGCTGTGAAACGCTGCTCAAGCGAATTCCAGAGCAACTACACACGACGATCAAACCCGAATTGATGCAGTGCTGCGTCGAGGTGATCAGCGGAGTGTGTGGCGATGTGCGAGAGGTCCGGGAGGACCTGCTAGGCAAAATCCGACAAGTGCAAAGTGCCACCGATTCGCTGGACATGCGATTGTGGTGGGGATCCACTCATCCCTTCAGCCGCTGGGAGAATCAGCAAGTCACGCCAACCGAGCGGTACATGAACTTGCTTGAATTGCTACAAGAGCTCGCACGCCGGATGATCACCTTTGGACTACACGTCCATGTCGGTGTGGATAGCGGCGACAAGGCGGTGATGATTTGCGACCGCATCATGCAATACTTGCCGTTGTTGTTGGCGCTATCGACAAGCAGCCCCTATTGGCAAACACGTGATACCGGCTTGCATTCGCATCGTTCAAAATTGATGGAAGGATTGCCCACCGCCGGATTGCCGACGCTGATGCGGAACTGGAGCGAATATGTTTGGTTAGTCAACCACATGGTCGAAACCGGCTTTATCAACACGATCCGCGAGATTTGGTGGGATGTGCGGCCGCATCACAATTTTGGCACCGTCGAAGTCCGTGTCTGCGACATGCCCGGCGACATCGATTCGGTGTGTGGGTTGGCAGCGCTGATCCAATGTTTGGTCAAACACTTGAGCGACGAGATTGACGAGGGAACCTACCAATTTGACTGCCATCCGATGATGGTTCGCCAAAACAAATGGCGAGCGGCGCGGTTCGGCAGCTCGGCTAGCTTGGTCAACACGCGTGACTATCGCGTCGAACCCGTAGTCACAATCGCTTGCCGATTGGTCGATCAACTACGCGACGTCGCAGTCGATCTGGGCTGTGAAAGCGAACTGGGTTATGTCAAAGAGATCGCAGCGAGAAACGGCTGGTCAGAATGCCAGCGCGCGATCTTTCAGCAGACCAATGACGCAGCGGAAATGGTCCGCCAGTTGACCGAGCAGTCTCGTGTCTGAGCAGTCTCGAGACTGGAACAGGCCGGTGACTGGGACTGGCACCGGTGTGAATTCACGGGAGACGGCAGCATAAAGGCGGTCAGCCCCTCAAAGGCACGAAACGCCGGCCCTCGCTACTGTGATTGGCGAGACGCGAGATGTTTTTTGACCGAATCGATCGGAATCGGGATGCCTCGCAGGATACCGTCGACCACCAGGTTTCCGTTGACGACGCCTTGGAATTTGGCGACGATCATACGTCCGCGACGTGCTTTTTGCAGCTCGATTAGCAAAATCAGCTTGTCGCCGGGGGTGACAACGCCGCGAAAGCGAGCCTCGTCTAGACCGCCAAAGCCAACCATCGCGGCACCGAGCAAGTCGTGTCGCTGGGTAAAGTAGCTCGACAGCTGAGCGACCGCTTCAAGCTGGATCACTCCAGGCATGATCGGCATGCCTGGCATATGGCCACGCACCCAAAATTCGTCTTCAGTGACATCTTTATAACCGGCGCACACCAAGCGTTCGGTGTCCTCATAGAGGATACCGGTCAGATGTTCCATCTCGAAACGTTGCGGATTTAGCTTGCGAATGTCCTCGATATCCGCAATCGGATTTTCGAGGTCCAACAGTGCCAAATCGACGATAAGATCGCTTTTAGCCACGAACTGCTCCGTTAGTTGTGCGGGCAGCGGTAGATTAGGTTTTAACTTTACGACGCTTTGCTTTACGAGCTTTTGCGTTAGCCGGACGTTGTCCGTGGTTAGCTTTTTTCAGCTTGTGATGTGGTTTAGCCATGAATCGATGCAATCGAGGAAAGCGTAATATTGACGGAGAATTCTCTCACCGAGTTTTATTGAGTGTGAGAAAATAGCATGTTTGCCGTTGTTTTGGTAGTCATCCCCAAAAACCTTCGTATCGACTGGTTTTTCAGGAATACTTGACCGCGATTTGACTACCGCAGAAGTGACCGCGGCGGCTGGCGAATGTCCGAGCCACCGGGATAGCTGGAAACCGGCCCAGCAGCAGCGGGAGACATCGGACGCAGTGCGATTCCGCTTCGCGAAAACGATTGCTCCGGCTGCGGTTGAGCCGCCGAATAGGGGCTGCTGTCGCGAACCGAGGGGGGCACTAAGCGGTCCAACGCCATCGAACCGGCGACGTCGATCGCCGCAGGCTGACTGGTTTGGATCGGCCGGACTTGCCCCGCGCCCTCTAATTTGCGTCGTTCGTACCAGCCGCTAGGCTGTGTACTGGCCAGCGCGGTGGCGGGCGATGCGGACGCAGAGGGGGTTTCGAGTTGAGCGAGACGAACGCCGCCAGGACTGGTAAACCTGCCCGCGGGCGAATTTGTCGGTCCTCGCGAGTTTGACGGCGAATTGATCGCGACATTGTTGCCAATCGCATTACTGCCAGACGCATGGTTAGCAGCGACATCGATGTTCGACCCGCCATTATTGGGGCCTCGGTTATTGAGGTCCCGTTTAGCAAACTTTTCCACCGGACCGCTACCTGCGGCGACCCAGGCGAGCCAATAATCTTGCAGTTCGGCCAGCGATTCGTAGCCGTAATGTTTGCGAATATTTGCCGTCCACGACGGGTGCTGCATGTAATCATGCAAGAACTTAATGAACGTTTGTGGGCTGTCTTGTTCGATCAAAAAGCGACAGACTGAGTAACCTTGGGCGTACATCGGCAGTACATCGCTTGGATATTCCGTTAACAGGAACAGCTTGTTCATCGCAATACCGCGGCGAGTTCCCAAGAACTCTCGCAGTTTGGCTTCGTGCTTTTGACGTTCCGAGTCATGCTCGACCGTCGTACAGATTCCTTCGTCCGCCCAACGTGGCAGCGGGCGACCGAAGTGAGTGGCGAGAATCGTGTGGGTGACTTCGTGAGGCAGAACGCTGTCGAGAATTCGCTCTGGCGTTCCGACGACTTCCATTTGGAAATCACGAACCGGCGAACGGTTGTACGTCGTCACGCCTTGGGCTGCTAGACGCGGCCCCGAGACGACGCGAACCGGACAGGGGACGGGCCATGGGGGCAAGGGAGCCCCGAGCCAATAAGTCGCCAAGTCGTTGCGATAACGTTCGGCGGCTTCGCCCACGGCCTGCGCCAAATGAGCATCCGGAGCTTGGATCAAGAAGTTTTGAGTCCGAAAGTTCGCCGCGTTTGATGAGCTAGCAATCCCAAAGGTTACTGCAAAACCAACCGCCACGATTACGAAACGTCGCAATAAAAATCCGGCTTCCATGCCGCTGCACTCCCGTAGCATCCGTACTAGTTTCGACTCCGTGATCGATCGCTTCGTCGTTTTCGCTTGCAATCATTGATGACAGTCATTGCCACCGGGCGCTTGCAAACCGACAAGTCGACGCGGGCAGTCTAGGCGAAGCAAAGGTTTCAGAGAAAGACGAATAAGTCAGAATGGCGACGTCGCCAAAGATTTTCAGCCTCGATCGAACCGTTTCTTTAACCATTCCTGCTGGATTTGCGAATTAATTTTTTTATTCGAAGTGGTCTGGGATTCCGAGAAATCGGTCACCATGTCACCCGATTCGCTGATCGCAGTGGTGACGCGAACGCGATTGTCGCCAAGCGACACTCGACATCCGATTCCAAACATCCGCTTCGATTCAGTCGACGTGGTCCAAGGTCCCACAAACAAAGCTTCGTCGCTTAAGTAATCGCGAACCATAAAAACTCGCTCCTTCAAATCAGATTTATTCAACTCTTTTTTGCTCGCAATTGGATTGCCATCAAACACGCTGAAATCACTCATCGGCAGATCTGTCAATGCGATCAGGGTTGGTAGCAAATCCGCGTGCATCGTTGGCTGATCGACTCGCTCGGGCTTGATGCCGGGAGCATACACAATCGCCGGTGTCATCGTTTGATAGCGACTCAATTTTGTTCCATGACCACACGTGCCATCTTCCAAAAAAGCTTCACCGTGATCGCCGGTCACGATCACCACCCGGTTGCGGTCCAATAGCGGACGAATCAATCGATCGACGGTACGTGCACAATTTCTGTAGCGGTTCCAAACCGCATCGCGTTGCGGCGGCAGATACGGAATGGGAAAGGAATCATCCGCCGCCGGTTGAAACACTTCGTCCGCGGGATCACCGCGATAATCGGCATGGGTGGTGTAGAGATAGACCACGGCTAATCGCGGCGACGTCGATTCGTCGTCCGCCAAGTCCTCGCGATTCAGAAACGCGGTCGCGCGGGAAACGGTTCGCTTGTCCACTTCGCTCCAACCCTTCGGTTCACAGCGAAAGACATCAAATTGTTGTTCGTTCAGGAAACCATCCATCGCGAATAATCGCCAATCATCATGGCTGGCGAACAGCCCCAATGTGTAACCGGCTTGGCGAAACAACCGATTCATCAGCGGGCTGTAGCGGACTGGTTCTTCAAACCAAATTGCCTCCAATCCATTGAGCAGGCTAAACATCCCAAAATTCGATGCATTGGATCCCGAAAAATGATTGCGGCAATGTACTCCGTCGCTGGCCAGCAAAGACAAGTTGGGCATGATGTCTGCATCCACCATCTCATGACGAAAGGACTCGAGCACCACCACGACCACATCCGGAAATGGCTCGTCGCGTGCATCGAGCGCATCCCAATCCAGCCCTGCCAAACGCTGCTGGACTTTCCGCTGATCGATGCCATTCTTTGAAATCACAAGCGGCACCGAAGCGAACCGCGAATTGGTTTCAGACGCCGTCACGTCGTCTGAGTCGATGATTCGGAACACAACCCAAGGATGCCGAGTTGAAGCGGCACGCATTTGATTCGCCGTGGTTTGCCAATCCACGATTGCCAGCAACGAGAACAAGCAAACGCAAACACCCGCGATGCTCACACCCCACTTAGCGACCATCCGATGCCGCATGCAGATTCGAGCGACAGGTCTGGAGACCCAAAGCACAGCAATCGCTACCACGGCAAACCCTATGCACCAAAACAGCGTCGGAGCGACCGATTTCCACTGGGCGTGAGCCATCAAACTGCCACGCAAGTCGGTTGCGACTCGTAGAATTTTCGTGGAAAGAAAGCGGTCCGAAATCCAGCGGAATGCAATCGCATCAAGCAGCACGCCAGCCGGAACGATGATCATCCATCCGAAACCGATGCCAACCCATAAACGTGGCAAGCGAGAACGCAGCAGCCACGCGGCCAAAAAACCAGGGGTGATCAAGACCAATGTTTGCAAAGCGATCCAGCTGTGAATCGAAATCCAAACCAACATTGATACTGGCGACGAGGAAACTGACGAAGGATACAGAATGCCAATGACCAGTGTCCCCAAAACAATTAGGATCGCCAGCACCACGCATTGGTACCACCGCTCGCGATCTTGATTGTCTTGTTCCTTCATGTTTGTCCCTGACTGAAAATGTTAGTAGGGCACATCAATCGCATCGCACAGAAATCGCATCAGCGGCCGTGCGGCACGCACGCGATCGATCAAGATCTTGATGATCTCGGGACTGGTCACTTCCGCTTCGCTCAGCGGCGCGACCGCAATGAAATCGATCCTTCGTAAATCATCGATCATCGGATGCGTTTTGTCGTACTCGCGAGGCGTTGTCTTTAACTTCTCACCGGTAAACTCAAAGTGCTGGCGAAACGCTTTTTGATCACGCACTTTCACCCATGCTTTGGGGTTTGCGTCGATCGCTTGGCGAATGCCCGATAACACGTTTCGCTCTGGTCGCCAGCTGCCCATGCCGATGAAACACTCCTCTGGGGCGAAATGAATGTAAGCGCCAGGTGCATGGATATTCGTGTTCGCTTGATGCCGCAGCGAGATACCGACGTTGGTTTTGTAGGGCGTCTTGTCTTTGCTGAATCGGGTATCACGATAGATACGCATCACCGATCCGCCGTGTGATTTCGGGATCGCCGATAGCATCGGTGCCGACCGAGCCAGTGGTTTATCGAGCTGCCGCACCAATTCCACTGCGGGGTCTCGCACCTCGGTTTGGTAACGAAGTTTGTTTTCGTTGAACCAATCACGATGGTTGTTGGATTGCAGTTCACGCAGGAAACGAAACAATTCCTGGGGAATCACGGGCTGTGGCATGCAAAGATCATCAGTGGGGGGAAACGTCGTTGATCAGATTCAGTGACTGACTTTAATGGAATTCATCCTCACCCGCACACTCCCCATTATTTCGGTGGCGATTGGCGAGTAAAATCGTGAGACTCCCCAACGAGCCGATCTTCCATTTTCAAAGGCCTTTCGATTTGTCTGCTCACGGTTTCTTTCGGATCACGGTCGCATCCCCAGTCGTCGCCGTCGCCAATCCTGCCGCCAACGCTGCCGCGATGATGCGGTTGATGGCCCCCTGTGATTCGGACTTGATCGTGTTTCCCGAATTGGGACTGACCGGATACACCTGTGGCGATCTATTCGCGACCGATTCGCTGCAGACAGCGACGCTCGATGCCTTGGAAACCTTGGTCGCATCGACACGCCAGCGTCCCAACCAAACGGTGATCGTGGGACTGCCGATTGCGATTGACGATTCGCTGATGAATACAGCTGCGGTGCTTTGCAACGGCCAAATCGAGGGCATTGTGCCAAAAACGTTTCTACCCACGTATCGTGAATTCTACGAAGGCCGACACTTTCGCGCCGCATCCTCGAGCGACCCTCAATGGCTCGAACTACATGGCAGCATGATTCCTTTTGGAACCGATTTGTTGTTCCAACAAGGCGAAGCCAAGATCGGAATCGACATCTGCGAAGACCTCTGGACGCCAATTCCTCCGTCCAGCCATGCCGCGTTGGCGGGTGCCAACGTGCTGGTGAATCTTTCGGCCAGCAACGAGACGATCGGCAAGGCCCAGTGGCGACGCGATTTGATCCGCAGCCAATCGGGCCGCTGTATCGCTGCCTACGCCTACACCTCGGCCGGCCCCGGTGAATCCAGTTCTGATCTGGTTTTCGGTGGCCACTGTTTAATCGCGGAAAACGGAGCGATTTTGGACGAATCTCGTACGATCACCGATCAACCCGCTGCCACGCACGAGAGCGAAACCATGGTCACCGTTGATGTTGATCTAGCCAAACTGACTCACGATCGCCGCGTGACCGGATCGTTTGATGACGGAAAACAAACGCTGTCAACCGCGTATCGCTGGATCGAAATCGAACAGGACGAGACCGACCCGCTGCCTCGCACTCCCGACCTCGTGCGAAACATCGACGCGCATCCGTTTGTGCCGAAAGTGTTCAGTGAACTGGAAGCACGCTGCGAAGAGATCTTTGCAATCCAAGCAGCCGGCTTATGCAAGCGACTGTCACGGCTTTCCAAAACAACGACGCTCGCGATCGGTATTTCCGGCGGGCTGGACAGCACACTGGCGCTGCTAGTGGCACTGCGAGCTTGTGACGCGATGGCGTTGCCTCGCCGCGACATCTGTGGGATCACGATGCCCGGTTATGGGACGACCGAGCACACAAAAACCAGTGCGGACCGTTTGATTGAACTGACGGAAATCACGGGTGAAACGATCGACATTCGCCAACTGTGTCTCGATACGTTCCGTGCTCTCGATCACCGACCGTTGGGCATCAAGATTGATCGCGACACCACACCCGAATCACTTCAAAAGTCATTTCTGGGTGTGCCCCACGACGCCGCAGATTTAAAATTTGAAAACGTGCAAGCTCGTATTCGCACGATGTTGCTGATGAACCGTGGATTCGTGCTAGGCACCGGCGACATGAGCGAACAGGCGCTCGGTTGGTCCACCTACAACGCCGATCATATGTCGATGTACAACGTCAACACATCGATCCCGAAAACGCTGGTCCGATTCCTGGTTCGCTACGCAGCCGATCATTACTTCAAAGACGAAGTGTCCGAATTGCTGCACCGAATCGCGGACACTCCGATTTCGCCTGAACTGATGCCACCGGCAGCCGATGGCACGATTCGTCAGGAAACCGAAGCGTCAATTGGCGCCTACGAATTGCATGATTTCTTTCTGTATCATTTTGTTCGTTACGGTTGCGATCGCGAACGCATTCGATTTTTGGCCCGACATGCAAAATTCGATCAACCGCACTCCCACGCCGACATCGATGCCACGCTTGATACATTCTTTGATCGCTTTTTCAAGAATCAATTCAAACGCAACTGTGTTCCGGACGGCCCCAAAGTGGGATCGGTTAGTTTGTCGCCCCGCGGCGATTGGCGGATGCCCAGCGATGCGGACAGTGACGCGTTCTAACGCAACCCCTCTACGCCCAGCACTTTTGCCCACGTGCCGCTAAAGCTGCCGAGTCGCTCATTTTCGCTGACGCTTTGCAGCGATTCAAACAGCCCCAAGAAGCGGTCCGTCAATTCACCCAAATGATCTTTGACGAAATCACCCCAGCGTGGATCGTATTTGTGCGCGGCATCCAGTTTCGTCGCCGCCATGCTTGTCGTTTGTGAATCTCGCGTCTGCATGACCAGATTGTTGCACCAATCATCAATCGCAACTGCGGAAGCCCCGAGGGCGACGAGCTTGACGGCATCATCGGGCGTGATCGCTCCGGGCACCACCCAGAGTGGCATCTCGGAACATTTTTCGGCGTTCATCATCTGGCGTGCACGCCGGGTGATGGCTGCCAATTCGAGTCCTTCGAGTTGGATTTCGTCGAGCCGTAGGATCAATCCATCCGGCTCAGCGGCGAGCAATTTTGGCAATTCGTCCCCCATCCGGTATGGCCCCATCGAGACGAAGACCGCAGCGGATTCGGACAACCGACGAATTTGGTCAATCTTGGATTTCAAGTGCTGCATCGACGCCACATCGGGTGGAAATGTGGCGGCCGGGACCCACCCCCCACCAGCGATCGGCGACGTCGCCGGAGCGGCTTCCCAGCGTTGGATCTGAGCCGGCGAATACGCGAACCGTCCTGAGACATCACGAGCCATCATCAAACGCAGATCCACCACATCGGCAGCATCAAAATCGGTCACGGTTAATCCATACCGTTCCGATCGGTAGGGAACGATCCTGCGGTAACGACGATGGGTTGGTGAGTTGTCGGAATCCTCAGGTTCGACCATGCGTCCGGCGTGGAACATCGATTCGGTTTGCGGTCCCGACAGATCACTGTGCATCGCGGTGACTAAAATATCGAGCTCACCGACCGCCACCGCCAAGTTGTCTGCCTGCTCCATCGTGATTTGGTACCACGGCGGATCGTACCAAAACAGCGGCAAGGGCAACGCGATGTCCTCGCCATGCTTTCGCGAGATCGTCCCTCGATGTGAATCCACCAGCGATCCGGTCCAGGGGGTAAAGACCGGAGGCGGCAACAGGTGCAGCGGCGCGAGTCGGTGATTCAATTGCATGATGGGCGTTCCGTCCTGACAAACCTAACTGTGTTGATGAAGCCTACTCATTCGACTGTCGTATCTCTTCGACTTTCCCTCATTCGTGAGCCGACGGCGCTAGCCGCAGGCGTTATCTTGCTAACGTTATACCGACCGGTGGCCCGACGCTAGCGTGTTCGGCTCACGAAGTGCTAACGCCAATTCGGTGCGACTTCGCCGCGTCGTGCCTCTTCGGCGCGAAGCATCGCTTCGGGAACCACGCGACGGAACTCTTTCGCATCGCCGCGGATCGATGCATTGATCAGCAACAATCCGAGCCGCAACATTTCACGTTTACGCAGCGGAGCCTCGATCACCCCGTCGGCCAAGCTTTCGGCGCTGCCGCGAATAAAGACCGAAACGTTGTTCATCGCATCCCCCAAATTCCGACCTGCATCGCCCCCGATCACGATCATGCCGCCGATCGCCCCCACGCCAACTTCATGACCGACATCGCCGCGAACGAAGATGCCTCCAGACCGCATCCCCGCGCCACAGCGGTCGCCCGCGTCACCATAGATCGCCAATGTTCCCCCAGTCATCGCCGCGCCTGCACCAACGCCCGCGTTGCCACGAATCCGCACCGCTCCACTTCGCATCCCCTCGCCCACGCCATGGCCGACATTGCCGGTTTGGCGAATGTCGGTTTCGGCATTGTAAGCATACGCATAATCACCCAGCGATCCTTCGATCTGAATACGCACGGGATGATTCAGCCGCATCAGCGCCGCATGCTGGCCGTTGGCCCCATCAATTTTGATCTGAGCAAGTACATTGGGGTCCGCGAACGTCGGCACCGAATGAATCGCCGCGATCAATTCGGCGTCGCTCATCGATTGCATCGAAAATTGATGCGTCGGCGGCGGCAGTGCACCGCTTAGCGATGATCCAGCTTCATCGGCAGACATAAAGAATGACTCTGTTTTTTGATTGTGGGGAGACGCGGTAATGCTTCGCGACGAAATCTTTGGAAGGACAGAACCGGAGGGCTCGCGTCCTGCCACTATTTTACTCAGCGGAACGGCGAGATTCGTTTGGTATAAGCCAAACATTAACCTGCACGCAACTACGAATGCGGAAGCGTATTTCGCAATACCGCGCGGACGATCGCTTCCATTTTACCTTCTGCGGCACGGCCTGCGGCAAGAACTTCGTCATGACTCGCAGCGATCGCCGAATCGGGGTTGGCTACATTGCTGACCATCGACAACCCTAACGTTCGCATTCCCAAGCTCGCAGCGGCTAATACCTCGGGAACCGTACTCATTCCAGCCACATCGGCTCCGATTCGCCGCATCATTCGGTACTCGGCCCGCGTTTCGTAATTGGGGCCAAGCGTCGCCAAATAAGTCCCCTCGTAAGCGGCGAAGTTATTCTCGCGTGACGCCTGCATCGCGATCGCGGACAACTCGCGATCATAAACATCGCCATGACGCAGCGGCGAAACCTCGGGAACGTCCGCTGGAACTTTCCAAATTGATGAGGCCGAATTTACAGCCTGAAACCCGCCTCGCATAAAGTCGAGATGATCGCGAATCACCACGATATCGCCGACGTTCAGCTTTGGGTTCACTCCGCCGGCGGCATTGCTGACCACCAACTGCGTCGCGCCGAGTCGTGCCATCACATGCACGGGAAACGAGACCTCTGCTCGACTCCAACCCTCGTAGCGATGAAAACGACCCGCCATGGCAACCACGCGGGTCTGTTCCAATTCTCCGAAAATCAATTGGCCGCGATGCCCCGATGCCGTCGACGCGGCAAACCCAGGAATATCAGGAAAAGGAACTGCAATCGGATGTTGGATCGTCTCGGCCAACCCGCCCAGCCCGCTGCCGAGAATGATTGCCACGGCTGGGACGAGGTCCGAACGGGCACGCAGAAACTCAGCCGCCTGCTCGACATGATCGAGATACCGGCTCGCGCTGGAGAGTTCATCCATGGAAAGATTTTGCCGCATCCTGTTGCCCCTAAACATCATGCCGGAAGTCAACCATTCCGTGACTTGTCCGTTTTGATCGCGGGAGCGATCAACGTTCACTGCACTAAGCGATACGGACTTGGCCGGCTTCGCTGACGATCCCACGAACCAACGTTTCCAACTTCGGTGCCGCAGCGTTCGCCGTCGCAATGATCTCGTTTACATCGGCTGGCTTGAGCGCGTCGGGCAGACACATGTCGGTAATCACACTCAGCCCGACCACTTTCAAACCGCAATGCACCGCGACGATCGTTTCAGGAACCGTACTCATCCCGACAACATCGGCACCAATCATTCTCAGAAAACGATACTCGGCGCGCGTTTCGAGATTCGGCCCGGTCACCGCAACGAAGACGCCTTTATGAATGGGAATCGATTCGCGGCGAGCCAGTTCCATCGTTCGATCGATCCATTGTTGATCGTACGGTTCGCACATATCGGGAAAGCGAGGCCCCAATCGATCATCGTTGACACCAATAAGAGGGTTGTCGCCCATCAAATTGATCTGGTCTTCGATGACCATGATGTCGCCGTTTGAAAAATAAGGATTCAAACCGCCACACGCGTTGCTGACGACAAGCAGCTCGGCACCGAGTGCTTTGAAGACGCGGACTGGAAGCGTGATTTGCTTTAGAGGGTAGCCTTCGTATTGATGAAAACGGCCCTCCATGGCCACGACTGGTACGCCGGCTAATTGCCCGCATACCAAGCGTCCTCGATGGCTTGTTGCCGTCGAAGTCGGAAAATGGGGAATGTCCCCGTATTCGAATGAGGCTTCGACTTCGATCTGTTCGGCAAGTCCGCCGAGCCCCGTGCCAAGGATGATACCGACCTTGGGCGTTTTAGAAAACTCACTTCGAATTTTTTTACAAGCGTCTTCAATCTTGTCGAACAAATCAAGCATGGCAGTGTCGTCAAAAAGGAGGCAGAAGAGGAAAGGGCGTGCCAGTCGAAGGTCGGTATCATAGCGCGCCCGAGCCTCGTCCGCGACCATCCCTTTTTCGGTTAAGATTTAGCAATGCGTGAGCGGACAACGGATCCGTCACGTGCACCAAGTATCCCTTGCCAAATCGATGGTGATCGTGATCCATCGAGTTCGGTTGTTGTTTGCTAGTTTCTCGTTTGCTCAATTTCTCACTCGTTGGACATCACGTTTGCCATGTCATCTCCCTCTCCTGATGTTTTCGAGAAACTGGCCTCGTTTTATCTCGGTCGCCATTACGATCTTGCCAATGGCAAACTCAGCGATGACTTGTTGATGTACGACGCCAAGGATCTGTGCACACATGCGATGTGCGTGGGGATGACCGGCAGCGGCAAAACCGGTTTGTGTCTTTCGCTGCTGGAAGAGGCCGCGATCGACGGCATCCCCGCAATCTGCGTGGACCCCAAAGGAGACTTGGGCAACCTGTTGTTGACGTTCCCCGAACTGCAGCCCGAAGATTTCAAACCGTGGCTCGATTCCGGCGAAGCGACTCGCAAAGCCATGACGCTCGACGAATTGGCGACCGACAAAGCAACGACGTGGCGGAAGGGACTGGCCAGCTGGGGACAAGACGGCGAGCGAATTGCCAAGTTCCGTGACAGCGTCGACATTGCCATCTACACGCCCGGCAGCAATGCGGGAATCCCAATGACGGTACTGAAAAGCTTTGATGCACCGCCACCGGAACTGCTAAACGACTCGGATGCGATGCGTGAACGGATCACCGGTTCGGCATCGGGACTTTTGACATTGATGGGAATCAATGCCGATCCGCTACTGTCGCGTGAACACATTCTGATCTCGTCGATCTTGGATGTCTGTTGGCGCGAGGGCAAAAACGTCAAAATCGGCGATCTGATCGGATTGATCCAATCACCTCCGATCCAGCGAGTCGGCGTGCTCGATTTGGACTCGTTCATGTCCTCATCGGATCGGGCCAAGTTGGCGATGCAATTGAACAACTTGCTTGCGTCGCCAGCGTTTTCGACGTGGCTCGAAGGGGAACCGCTATCGATTTCCAAATTGCTTTACACCGACCAGGGCAAACCGCGACTCACGATCCTTTCGATCGCTCATCTGACCGACAGCGAGCGAATGTTCTTCGTCACCATCCTGCTGAACGAACTGCTGGCGTGGATGCGAACCCAGAGCGGCACCAGTTCACTGCGAGCGATGTTTTACATGGACGAAGTCGCGGGCTACTTTCCGCCGGTTTCCAATCCGCCATCGAAACCACCGATGTTGACGCTACTGAAACAAGCACGAGCGTTCGGTCTAGGGATCACGTTGGCGACGCAAAACCCCGTCGACCTGGATTACAAAGGGCTCTCGAATATCGGCACATGGTTCCTTGGCCGACTGCAGACCGAACGTGACAAGGCTCGGGTGCTGGAGGGACTCGAGGGCTCCGCAGCCCAATCCGGCCAACCGTTCGATCGTGCGGCGATGGAACAGAAACTGGCGGCACTCGGCAATCGCGTCTTCCTGATGAACAATGTCCACGATGACGCACCGAGCACCTTTCAAACTCGCTGGGCACTGTCGTTTTTGGCCGGCCCGCTGGCCCGCGACCAAATCGGTCGCCTGATGGCCGACCGCAAAAAGAAACTGCAAGACAAACGCGAAGAATCCAAAACTGAATCACTCGACGATACTTCATCGACTCCGACACGCCCGGTTGTCCCGAGCGGTGTGAAGGAAAAGTTTCTTGTCGCCACTGAATCCGCACTCGATGGCAGCCGGCTTGTTTACCGACCCGCCGTTTACGCCGAAGGCACGCTGCATCACGTCCGCGCATCGGCCGATCTTGACTCGTGGCAAGATGTCAAACTGATCGTGCGGTGTGGCAGCGGAGTTCCCGACGAATTGTGGCAGGCGAGCGAGCCGATTCCCGAGGACGCCGAGCTTTCGGACCAAGCAGATGAAGCCTATGTGTTCAGCGACCTGCCGAATGACCTGCGAAACGCCAAGAAATTCAAGAGCTACGAAAAGCAGTTCAAGGATTTCCTGTATCGGCATTATGCGATGACGCTTTACAAGAGTCCGTTGATCGGCAGCTACGCTCCCGGAGGACTCGATGAAGGACAAGCGAGAGCATTTTTTCAACAAGCCGCACGTGAACAACGGGATCTGGAAACTGAAAAACTTCGCGACAAGTTTGCCGGAAAGATGAAAGCGTTGGACAAACGGTTAAAAGCAGCCAACGACCGAATCGCGGTGGAAGAAGAACAGTACTCGCAAGCCAAATTGTCGACGGTGCTGTCCTTCGGCGCCTCCATCTTAGGCGCGTTCCTTGGTAACAAAGTAGCAAGTCGGACGAACGTCTCGAAAATGTCCACGGCCGCGCGAGGCGTGGGTCGAGCGGCACAGCAGCGGGCTGATGTCACTCGCGCCGAAGAAACCGCTCGCGAATTGGCACTGGAGATGACCGAGTTGGACGAAGAGTTACAAGAAGAGATCGCGGTGCTGAGCGAAAAGTTTGACGTCAAGAACTTGCAGCTTGACACCACCGTTGTCGCGCCGCGAAAAAGCGACCTGAAAGTCACCGACCCAATCGTCCTCTGGACCCCCTGGTCCGTCGACTCGGCCGGAATTGCCACCAAGCTGTTCGAATGATCCATTGCCGCTGATCATAGCGTCAACATACTCACCGCTGTGGCGGCTCTTACTCATCACGACCAAGCCGCCCGTCGTAGAGCTTAAAAACCGACTTCACATGCGGCGTCAAAATCTCGATCAGCTCGGCATCGTCTGCGGTGACGACGTGATCTGTACCGAGCTGGCGGTGTTGTGCCGCGATCACGATCGCGGCCACGACGTGTTCGATATCAACCGGCAAGTCGGTGGGGGATTCGAGTTTCAGAGCAAGGTCGAACAAGACATCATTCAGCGAAGGATCAATCGTCGCCTGCCCTGCAGCGTCAAGCGAGATGCCCATTACGATTTGTCGTTGTGTTTTCATGAGCAGCATTGTAGCGAGGATGCAGCCCAGCGGACGCCACACTCACTGCCGTGGCCGTCACGCCACGGTGGATTGTCCCCAGACAGCCGCATTAGCCCCGGAGGGCGGCACAGCTGCGCGGTCCTGTAACGCCCTCCGGGCTAGCACTGTGAGAACAGCGAGACTGCCGTGCTCCACGACACATCCACTGCCATCGCCGTCAGGCCACGGTAGATTGCCCCCAGACAGCCGCGTTAGCCCGAAGGGCGGCACAACTGCGCGATCCTGTGCCGCCCTCCGGGCTGCTGCGGACGGTGCAGCTACGATCCGGTGGCTGACGCCACCGGCATTCACTGTAACGCCCTCCGGGCTAAAATGGTGAAAACAGCTAAGACGGTGGGAGATAGGACTGATGACAGACTGGAAGCCTATCCTACCCCAGAACTTTTACGAGCTTATCCCGATAGGGATTTCAGCTATTAGCCGGTGGTTTGAGCGCAGCGAACACCACCGGAAAACGAATTATTCCATAATCGTTGACCCTGAAGGGGTCACAGATGACGGTGCTGTGCCCCTTACAGGGTCAAAACCGCAGTTGAACGTTGGAGTCCGTAGGTGGCGCTCCGCTTACCTACGGCTAATTGCTGAAATCCCTATCGGGATAAGGTGACAATTCGCTTGACATGAGTTGTGGGGTACAAACAGGCTGGAAGCCTATCCTACGTTGAGGATGCCACACTTTTTGATGGCGCTGAGCAAGGATTCCACCATGGCGTCGGTGTGCGATGCCGAGAGGGACAACCTTAGTCGCGCGGTGCCGGGCGCGACCGTCGGAGGGCGAATCGCGGGGACGAAAAAGCCTGCATCGCTAAGCGTCTGACACGCTGCGACCGCTTTTACGTCCTCGCCGATGATCAACGGTACGATCGGGACCGAGTTCTCGATCGCACACGATGTTGATATCGATAATTGCTCGCGCACATGCTTCGCAAGCGACTGCACTCGATGGCGACGCTCGGGTTCGCTTTTAAGTGTTTCGAATGCGGCGATCGAGGCGGCCGCGGTCGACGGGGCTAACGCGGTGCTGAAAATGAATGAACGACAGCGGTTGACCAAATAGTCCGTCACCACCTTGGGCCCCACCACAAAACCGCCTTGGCATCCGATCGCTTTACTGAGCGTGCCAATTCGAATCGCAATGCGGTCCTTGACTGCGAGTGCTTCGCAAACGCCACTGCCCGTTTTCCCCAATACCCCCGTGCCATGCGCTTCATCGACAACGAGTGACGCATCGAACAGCTCGGCAATGTCACTCAATTCGACCAACGGGGCGACGTTACCATCCATGCTGAACACGCCGTCGGTGACGATCCAAACTCGTGTAAATTCGTGCCGCCGCTGTTTCAGTACGCTTGCGACAAATTCGTGATCACGATGTGGATACACAACGCACTCGGCTCGCGACAACCGGCAACCATCGATTAGCGAGGCATGATTCAGTGCGTCGCTGAGGATCAAGTCGCCTGCTTCGGCGAGCGTGGCGACCGTGCCGCTGCAGGCGGCAAAACCGCTGGGGAACAACACGGCCGATTCCGTTGACTCGAGTTCCGCAATCGTTTCGGCGAGCTGTTGATGCAGCGGGGTCCAGCCACACACCAGCGCACTGGCGGTGCTGCCACTCTCGCGGGGAAGCGACGCAATCGGCAACCCGGATGTCGCCAAGCCGAGATAGTCGTTGCTGCCGAAATTGATCAGCCGACGACCAGAAGCGTCCACGAACGTGACGCCCTCAGGTTGGCGAGCCGCCAGGGTTCGCAGTCGATGCTGCGAATTCAATTCGGCAAGCCGGTCAGCGAGATAATCAAACGAAGGCATGACGAGCGCAGTAAGAAAGAGTGGGCGTCGTAGGAATGTTTCGGCAAGGTTATGATAAGCCCGACGGGTCGACAAGCCAGACGAGGCACGCGGCATCGTTGCCCCTCTCCCTTCCTTTATTGCTCACACGAATCCCTCATGCAAATCGTCGTCATCGGTGCCGGAGCCGCTGGAATGGTCGCCGCCGCAGAAGCGGCAAAACGGGGTGCCAACGTCATCCTGCTGGAAAAAAACACCAAGACGGGCGTCAAAATCCTGATGTCCGGGGGGACTCGATGCAATGTCACTCACGACACCGACGCACGCGGAATTTTGCCCGGGTTTGGGCATGCGTCTCGCTTTCTGCAGCCGACGATCGGAGCGT
>NZ_JBFHFD010000055.1:0-23044 GCF_041583735.1 Novipirellula sp. | reverse complement strand
TGACGAAGCGCGGATTAGCAAGCTGACCGGGGCGTCAACGGTTTGGACCAAACCGCCAGCCGAACCGGTGATTTGTAGATTTTCCGTTAAAACGTGGACGATGTCGGTGTCGTCAAGCCGAGCGCCGACGGTCAACGGTTGCAACTGGCCGCCGGTTCGCGTCGCGACGCGAACAAACAAACCGTTGATGGTGTTGTCGTCAAGTTGGTTGCCACGAATGTGAGGCCCGACTCGCGAGTAGTCCGGTGTAAACACGGGACCGTTTGCCGAGGAGGTAATGAATCGCGACTCGGCAAACGTATCGGGGGTCGCCGCCATCGCCGCGTCGGCCGACACGCTGATGCTGCTGTTGATGATCGTCGGCCGTGTCACTGCCATGTCGATTGGGCTGATGACCGTTTGGCGACCATTCAGCGACACTTGTCCGCCACCGTAACGCAGATCGGCATACTGGATGTGGTTGAGGAAGATGCCTTCGTCTTCGAGGAATGTGCGTGACTCGTCAGCGGAGTCGATGTCGCCACGGAAATCGATCCCGCCCCAATCACCCTTGGACGCGCTGTCGGGCACGTCTGGGTCCAAGTCGTCGTTGAAGCTGGTAAAGACCACGCTGCCAGGGATCGCAACCCCATTGGCGTCGGTGATAATCCGGCCATTCGAACCGATTAATGTTGGCGTACCCAAAATCTGTAGCGAAGATTCGCTTTGATCGACAAGCGGTGCAGTGCTGCCTACCGAGACTTGGCTGCGTCGCATCTTGAAGACGGCACCCGCGTCGATAACGAGGTTGACGCCTTTGGGAACGACAATTGAATCGCCATCAGCAAGTGCGATCCCGCGATTGTCTTTTCCGATTTGGTAGGCAAAGTTGTCCTCCAACGTGCTGACGTCACCATCGACACCGCCATTGCCGACAACACGAATCGTGTCGCCGGGCAAGGCCGCCGCCAAGGCATCTTTCAAGTTCAGATACGGATTCGGAGTCGCCCGGCTCAGGTCGGGATTGGTCGCCGCTTTGTCAACGAATAACGTTGTGTTCGGGTCGTTAGGCACGAACCAGAAATTGAATAGTCCGCCTGGGTTGCCATCCAGGTCGCCGTCGAGCGAATTGCCAGAATTATCTTTGATGCCGTCCGCTTCTTTGGCACGGAACGATAGCGATAATTCGTACGTGCCTTCGCTCCTGCCGCCAAATCCGCTGCCAGGGGTCGCTGGATCATAGGTCGTATTGCCCGATGCGCTGACACCGATCGCGTAGGTGCCTTTTTCTAAGTCCAATTCGATCAGCGAATCGTCGCTGAAGTAATCATCGTTCGCAGCGACCTCGGTAAACTTGCCGGTGATGCTGTCGCGTTTGTATAAACGCAGCGCCGTGTTCAGCAAGCTTGCACTTGGCAATCGTTCGGCAATCGTTTCGATGCTGACTTTGCCTGGCTGATTCAACGTGAATTGATACACGTCAATGTCGTTGCTCTCGGGACGGTACAAGAATTGTCCGTTGACAATGTCGGCAACGCTCGGGAAGGCAGGTTCGTTGTCGGTGCCCGGGTTGAGTACGGATTCGGTGCTTTGCGTTACCGGTTGAGGCAAGTGATCGGCATAGCCATAGCCAAGCAATTGTCCAACGGCAAGGAATGCACCTCGAAAGAATTCGCCGCCAAGCTGGTCGTCGGTCGATTGATCAAAATCTTGAAAGTCCAATACCACAAGATCGTCAATGCCATCGACGTTGCGGTCTCGGGTTGCCACCACGACCGCTTCGGGGCCGGTCGTTTGCACCGAGCCATCGGGATTGCGGATCGCAGTTGCACTGTTGACGCGAGGGTCTGCCCCGTACAGTTCGCCCACCGCGATCGAGAAGGAGGACGCTTCGGTCAAACCACCGGTGGTTTCCACGAATTGAACGCCGAGATATTCGCTGAACAGCGACAGCACTTCGCGAACGCGTGCCTTCTGTTGTTCGGTGATCAGGTTGAAATATTCACGCGTTTCATCGATACCGGCTTTTGTCGGATCGTCCCCCAACCAACTGTTGACGAAGTTGTATTGGAACACCGCGATGCCGTCTTCGGAATCCGCTCCGCGGCGAAACACGTCTAGCGGAATCGTGCGGTCAAGTCGCGATGGATCGTCCGGACGCAAATTGCGAGTCCCCGGAACGTCTTCGCCCGGTAGGTTCAAGCCGTAGCTGCTGGTGTTGCGAATCTCGCTGGTCAAACGTGCCGATTGAATGCCCGCGTTTGGATTGCTGCTGATCGTCCACGTGTTGTTCAGGTTCAACGCGTTGGTGAAATTGTCCGCAGGATCCGAGTTGATGGGAACCGAGGTAGGGGTGATCTTAATGGGTTCGCTTGAACCGATTCGCAAACGCGCCGCACCCTCAATGAAGGTGCTGCCATTACCAAGCGGGTCGACGACCCGTGACAGTGCGTTCGGGAATTCCAAACGGACGACCTTGGTCAACGAATTGTAGACCGCCGATGTCGGAGCCATTTCGAAATCGTCGCTGCTGGTCAACGTGTCTCGCGTGTAGATCAGACGGTAAAGGTCTTCACGTTCCAGTGTCGCGACGTTGACATCGCCACCGTCCACGTGAACTTCGATCACGTTCGGCGCCGAGGTGAGCGTTCCATTGGCAGACCGAGTGACTGGTTGTGGAACCACGGCCAGGACTTTGGGGCCAACGTTGACGGTGAACTGACCGCTAACGCTGATGCCATCATTAAAGTATTCGCCATCTTCGTTGCGCAATCCAAGTGCGCCGGCGGCATTGATGTCGATCCGGTAGGTGTCGTCGGGAAGCGTTTCGGCAAAACGGAAAACCACTTCGCGCGGTGAATCCCCAAGACCAACGTAACCCGGTTGGATCACCGAATCGCTGGCACCGCTAAGCACGAGCGGTGAAAAGGTCGGAGTGCGATTGCCCATCAACGTCGAGCCGTTGCCAAATTCGAGCGACCCGGTCACCAAACGTGACGCTTCTTCGTTGCTGTTGATCGCGAGCAAAAATTGATCGATCGTCGTCTCAAAACCAGGCGTCGAGTTGACTTGTAGCTCGACCGAATTTCCGCTGACCAATACCAGCGGCAAGGCGGAACCGCCAAAGTTTCGCTGTTTGACAATCACTTGGGTGCCGGTTCCCGCAGCACCCGTTTCTGTCGCAGTCAAGCGAACGCGGGCTGCCCCGTTGGTGCCCAAATCGCTCAGCGCTTGCGCGGCGTTGGCCCCGGTCAGCGTCAAGCTGCGGCTGGTGTCAACGCTCAGACCCACTTTTGCTAGCGAGGCGCCGCTGACCTGTTGAACGCTGATGAATTGGTTCACCGAAGCGGTGTTGTTCACCGCGTTGACCAAGTCCGCAACGGTAGCGGGGCGACCGGGGGCGCTGTTCAAATTCAGCGTGATCACCGGCTGGATGCCCGATGCGTTGACCGAGGTGATGACGGGCAAGCCATTAGCGCCCCGATCGCTCGTCGCAAACACGATTTGAGTGCCGTTTCCAGCAGCACCCGTGGTTTGCGAGCGGAATTCGACCAAGACCGAGCCGTTGGTCCCCAAGTCGGTGGTAGCGTTGGCGGCTTCAAAGAAACCATCGCTGCCGGCGCGAGTGATCGTGATTCCCTGCAGACTTTCGGGGGAAATCACCGCGTCGTCATTGAACCGGAACACCAATTCGCGAGGCGAAACGTTCAATTCTGGCACGCTCGTTGGCAGCGTATTGGTGATCTGGGTCTCGAAGTCCCGAAACAGATCCCCTTCGTTACTTTGCACACCGATCAACTCAGGGCCCGCAAGCAATTGACGCGTTTCCAGCGTCTCGGAGAGCAAACGACGCTCCTTGCGACGACGCTTCATGCGCAATCGATCCGACAAGTTGCGAACTTTTTTCTCGATACCGTCTCGAACACTCGATTTACGGTTGGTCATCAAACAGCCTCTTATTCAGTGCCAATGGCAATGGCAAAAATGTGTTTTGGGAATCTGCGAAAAGCTTTCCAACTTTTGGCACAGGGTGCGTCACGGTTCGGTTCGGAGCCACGACTTGGGGCTGTAAGCCGATCGTTCTCGCCCGGGTCAGAGCGAGGTTCGACTTACAAAAAAGTTTAAATGCGTGCTGTGGGTAAATTGGGTGAACTGGGGTGTCTGTACGCAGAGCCTGTTCTGAATTCTAGTTGTGGTTTAGCGTCAAGCAACGAAAATCGTCTGCTGTACGGGGTTTAGATCAGGTTTGAGGTCTTTTAACCGTACCTCGGATTCTCTCGATCGGCGGCGTTGTTGGACGATTCGTTAGAACCGAAAGTTCCGCTATTGCCTTGTGAATCCTTGCGTTGCTAACGTCCGACATAATTCGCACCGTAATTCCAAAAATCGACCGTAATTGGAGGGGTTATCGGGGCATGGCCGCCGAACATCGCTTCGCTCCCCCGTCAGGATGACTTATCTCATGACTGGACAAACGTATCCTGTCGCCTCTGCAGCCCGCACTTTTCGCCGTTGCAGTTCGCTCGCATCGTGGGTCACGATCTCACTGTTCGCCTGTTCAGGTTGCCAGTGGGCCGCCAGTGGTAAAAACGCTCAGGGAGCCCGGCTTTACGAGCAGGGCCAGTACACAGCGGCACTGCAGCAGTTCCAGCAGGTCATCGAAACCGACCCAAATAATGCCGACGGTTACTACAATTTGGCGGCGACCACCCATCGGCTGGGGAACCAGCGTGGGGAAAGCGAATTGATCCAGCAGGCGGAAGCGTTATACAACCAATGTCTCGATTACGACCCGAATCACGTTGATTGCCACCGCGGTCTCGGCGTGCTGTTGGTCGACACCGGACGTGCGGATCGTGCGTTTGCCCTGCTAAAGAACTGGGCAGCCCAGAATCCGACCTTTGCCGAACCGCGGATCGAACTGGCTCGACTGTATGAAGAGTATGGCGAACCCCAGACGGCCCTAAAATATCTCGAAGATTCCGTTCAATTGGATGCCAACAACGCTCGCGCATGGCTCGCGCTAGGACGTCTGCGTGAAAAATCGGGCGATCTGCAGCAGGCTTTGCAGAATTACCAACGCAGTTTGGCACTGAACAATATGCAACCGGCCGCCGCCGAGCGAATCGCCTCGCTCAGCCAACATCTGAACGCGGCCCCCATTCCGGTCACCCGAGGCGGCGCGACCCAAATCGCCTCGCCGGTGGGGTATGACAGCGGTTTTATCCGTCGCTAAATCGGCGGGCTGCTGGGTGTAATCTTCTTAAAACCGCACGCACTCTTCCGCGTCGGCCATCCGCTTTTTCGCTAATGGCTGTCACCCAGTCGCACCCAGTCGCGGTGCAGCTTGGGCTGGCTCGTTTGGCGGCGTTGACTGGCTCAAAGGGGGCGGTTGGCGATTGGATTTAGCAAAGCACGTCCCGCTTGCTTTGTCCACTCTCGTCGAAACCAGGAAAAAGGCATACGATTGGCGATTCGTTTCAATCGGATCCCCTTCCTCTTTCCCCTGTAAAACGCATCATGAAGTCGATGGAAAAAATCGTGTCGTTGTGCAAGCGACGTGGCTACTTGTTTCAATCCAGCGAGATTTATGGTGGTATCCAAGGGTTTTGGGATTATGGTCCGCTGGGCGTCGAGCTAAAGCGAAACCTCAAAGACGCTTGGTGGCACGACATGATCAGCGGCCACAACGAATTGGTAAAGCCCGAGTCGGCACCGAGGGCCTTCGAAATGGTGGGGCTCGATAGCACGATCATCATGCACCCCCAAGTTTGGAAGTGTAGCGGTCACTACGATCTGTTTCATGATCACATGGTCGATTGCCGCGAGTCGAAAAAACGGTATCGGTTTGATCAGATTCGTGGCCGCTGGGTCGAGTATCAAGACAAGAAGGTGTTTGTCACGACGATGGCCGAAGCCGAGCAGGAGCTCGACGAAGTCCGTCGCCGCGGCATGAAGTTTTTCAAACTTCGCAACAAAGACGCGGACAAGATCACCGTGGGCAATGAATCGCTTACGCTCGACAAGCTGGATTCGACCGTGAGCGTTCTGGCGCCCGATGCGAAGAGCTTGGACACGTTAACCGAGCCTCGTGAATTCAATTTGATGTTCAAAACGACGCTCGGCGCGTTGGGGGGGGAAGACGATACCACGTTTTTGCGTCCCGAGACCGCGCAAGGAATTTTCGTCAATTTCAAAAACGTGCTCGACAGCAGCCGTGTCGGACTGCCGTTTGGGATTGGCCAGGTCGGCAAAAGTTTTCGAAACGAGATTACTCCGCGGAACTTTACCTTCCGTTCGCGTGAATTCGAGCAGATGGAGATCGAATTTTTCTGTCACCCGGACCAGTCTCAGGAGTGGTACCGCTATTGGCGTGACCGTCGTTTAGCGTGGTACAAGGAGCTGGGGCTATCGGATGAATCGCTGATCATGCGCGAGCATCATCAAGAAGAGTTGGCGCATTACAGCGTTGGCACGGCCGATATCGAATACGCGTTCCCGTTCCTGCCCGAAGGCGAATACGGCGAATTGGAAGGAATCGCTCACCGTGGCGACTTTGATTTGCGTAGCCACATGGAAGGCAAACTCGATCCGTCGACGCGTCCGATGCAAGTCGAGTTGGGCGAGGATGGCAAACCTAAGTATCGTGGCAGCGGTCGCGATCTCACCTACCGTGACGAAGCGACAAACGAGAAATTCGTGCCGCATGTGGTCGAGCCCTCTGCCGGCGCGGACCGCGGCGCATTGGCGTTCCTCTGTGAAGCCTACACCGAAGACGAGGCGCCGGACGAAAATGGCAAGATGCAAACACGGACGGTAATGAAGCTGCATCCTCGCTTGGCTCCGATCAAAGCGGCTGTATTTCCGCTTGTGAAAAAAGATGGCATGCCCGAAGTGGCTCACGAAATTTACGGTGAGCTGAAGCGGCACATGAACGTGTTCTACGATGAAAAAGGAGCGGTCGGACGACGCTATCGTCGGCAAGACGAAGCGGGCACGCCCTACTGTATCACGGTCGATACCGATACTTTGACCGATCGAACGGTCACGATTCGTGATCGTGACACGTTGGAGCAAACTCGTGTCAAGATCGACGACGTGGTGGCGGATCTGCGAACGCGGATCAATGGCTAGCGAATCGATCGAACTAGCAGAGTCATTGAGCGAGGGAAGTGATTGAGCCACGTGCCACGTGGCAGTTTCTAGATGACTTCGCTGCCTGTCGATCCCATCCGTCCGTCGATCCCATCCGTCCGTGAGATTCCGATTGGGACGCTCACGGATCGGGATTTCAGGCGGCAATCGACTTGATGGCAATCTCTTGCTTCTGATGCAACGTCCGATAGGCTTCGGAGGTACGGATCAGTTCGTCGTGGGTGCCCGTCGCGGTGATCTTGCCTTGTTCCATGACGATGATGCGATCTGCCAACGTCAGCGTCGATAGACGGTGAGTGATCATCAGTGCCGTTCGGCCTTGCAGGAACGACTCCAACGCTTCGTGGATCAGTCGCTCGCTTTCGGGGTCGATTTGGCTGGTGGCTTCATCCAGGACGATCAGGGGTGAGTCGCGAAGGATCGCGCGTGCCAACGTCAATCGTTGACGTTGTCCGCCCGAGAGTTGGTTGCCATGTTCGCCGATCTTGGTGTCAAAACCGTTGGGCAACGCTTCGATGAACGACAGCGCATGCGATTGTTCAGCGGCTTGGCGAATGCGTTCAGGATCGACCGCACCACAGCCATAAGCAATGTTTTTCGCAACGGTGTCATCAAACAACGCAGCTTGTTGGCTGACCACGGTCACATACCGGCGAAGGTCGCGAACGGAGTACTCTTTTAGCGAAATGCCATTCAGTAGCACTTCGCCCTCGCGGGGATCGTAGAAACGCGGCAGCAGGTCCATCATCGTGCTCTTGCCCGACCCGTTGGCTCCGACAATCGCGATGTGTTCGCCTGCGTGGATATCGACATTGATACCATCGAGCACGGTTTGGTCACTGCGGTAACCAAAGCTGATGTTTTGGAAACTCAGATCGACCGGACCGCTGGGCAGCACGTGAGGGTGTTTAGGTTCTTCGATTTTCCGCGGGCAATCGAGGTGTGCGTACAAACGATCCGCAGCAAGTGCACCGAGTCGGATATTCATATGCACGCCGCCGAGTTTTCGCAGCGGGTCGGTGGCCCCTAGCAGCAGACCGTAGAACAGCACCAAGGTGCTGAACGTCATTTGGCTGCCTGACATTCGGATGCCAAAAATATGGGTTTGCTCTCCGAGTACAAGGTAGCCGCCGGCGAGCAGTGACAGACAAACGACTCCGGTGCCGAGAACTTCATTGTTGCCACGCAGCAGCGCGTCATACCAAGTGATGCGGACTTGTTGTTGGTACAGTTTGGCGGCCGTTTCACGCACGGCGCGACGTTCGGGAGCCTCGGTGTTATGCGATTTGATGGCTTTGACATAGGTCAGCGATTGGACCAATTGGTTCATCAGCCCCGCCGACCCTTCCATCGCTCGCAGTGTAGTTTGTTTGATCGATTGATTGATTCGCATCAGTACGAGCATGGCTGCCGGGCAGACCAATAATGACACGATCAGCAGTCGCCAATTGACCAGGGCAGCACCCGCGACGCAGGTCGCCAATTTGAGTGGTTCGCGTAACAAGCGGCCGATCAATGTTTGTACCGTGCTGCCGATGTGGGTTGTTTCGTAATTCACCCGGCTTGCCAACGCGCCAGTTCCATGACGGTTCAGTTCGGCCAAGTCGCTCGAAAGCAACGCGCGAAATAATTCGTTTTGCAGTCGGAACACCACTCCTTGAGAGACTCGCGTCACCAAGACCATGTTCATGCCTAATAACACGCAGCGTACGACCGTCATCGAAATGACAAACGCCACGACGGCAGCTAAGGTTCCAAATGGAGTCGTTGGGGCGTAGGCGTCGATCCATGGCTGCGCTGCTGCGTGCAGTCGTAGACGTTGCTGAATCGATTCGCGACGAGCGGCCGCTTCCAAGTTCGATGCGTCTGCTGAGGCGACTGCTGCCACGGTTGAGGGGGCGTTGTCGCCCGCGACGTTGTCTTGCGGTGTTAGCTCTGGATTGGCGGCCAAAGGTTCGCCCAATTCGGCCAGTTCGGATTTCAGCTGCGCCGTTTGCTGGGTTGACCACGAGGATACCGTTTGGCCATCAAAGATCACCTCGACGAACGGATAGACGGCTGCGAGATTGCTGCCCCACGTCAACGCGATCAAGAGCGAGCAGATCGTGGCCATCACGACGGACCAACGGTACTGGGCGACCAGACGCACCGCTCGGAATAGATTTTTCATGCCAATTCAGTTGAGAGTCGGGTCAGGGAGAGTCGAGGCAGTGGAGGATCGCAGAAAGCGAGTTCGGTAAACATCGTCTTCGGTAAACATCGTCGCGATGCACTAAGCCGCTTTGGCTTGCAGCGAGGTGTTGCGGGATGACACGGGGGCGGGGACCGTCTCTGTTCGCGATTTCGGCAATCGTTCGACAATCTTGAGGGCGGGCAGTTCGGGATCTTTGGCCTTCAAAATCGCGGCGAGCATCGGCTCGCTCGGATGGGCTTTGGCTCGCACCGAGAATCTGCCGAAAAAGACCCGTCGCTCGGGGGGCGCGGGGGGCGAGACTGCTTCACCCGTGATGCAAGCCGTCAAAAACGAATCTTTCTCTTGCAGGTAACCATGCAGCAATACCTTGTCGGGATCGCGGAGGTCTTTGTCGAGTCGGTCAAGGGTGGAAAAAGCGATCGCAGGGGTGCTGCTGTAACCACCATGTTCGCGGAGCAGGTCACCGAGACGGACGTCAAAGATGCCATCCTGGTACTCGTGGCTGACTTGATGAACTAAGTCGCGACGATAGCATGCACCGCCATTGATATGTCGGGAGATCCATTTCTTCTTCTTGATCGGACGAGCTCGAAATGGTCTGTAAAATCGGAATTTTGATTGGCAATTGTGGTACACATCAGGGACCTCACAGCCCATCACAAGCACATCGCCGCTGCAGCGCCACTGCTCGTCCAATCGATCGAGCCAATCGTGGGAGACTGGGCACATGTCCGATTCCATCCAGAGTGCAAAGCCTTCGGTGCCATGACGATCGCTAGCAACTTCACGCATGCTGTCCCAAAACATGGCGGTTGCACCAAACGGATAACCGAATACCTGAGTCGGACAGTGTAAATGCCGGGCCGCTGCGATTCGCGATGCTGATTGCATCAACCGATCACTCGGCTCTGTTCTTGGACTGGCTGATAGCAAAAACTCAAACTCACACTTCGGCGCTTCCATCGAAAGCATATGATCTAAAATCCGCTCGTAGCGATCAATTTCTGCTTCCGAGAAGTAGGGCAGGATAATAGTGTGCATCGATTTTTGTTTTGCAAGGGAAGGGATGGAACGAGGTCATCGCCCCCCAACGAATGCATTAATCGGAGGTGATGGCGGTATCATCTGCTAGGGGATATATCGGCTGAGAGATTTAGCGGCAATAACAATTATCTAATTCGAATCCAATCTAATGATTTGAATTCGGAATTACGAATCAAGAATTGGCCCTCTGCTGCCGCGTCTCCTGCCAGGCAGGAAGGATTGCGACAAAGCAAGTTCACCCGGAAATTTATTTTCCGGCCGACTGCCAAGCACGAATGGCTTCAATCGGAAATGCTAGCATGATGATGTTCAGTGCCAGGCTGTCGCGGATCCAAACGAGCGATGCGATTTCAAGCAATGCGACCACCAGCACGGCGAGCCCAATGCCAAATCGATGGCGGGACGCGATTGCAATCAACGTCCCGGTCACACACATCAGATAATCCGAAACCGAATTCAAAATGCTATCGCCGAAATAATCCAACGAGATGGTGGTCTCGCGGTAACGCTGGATCATCCAGGGCGTGTTCTCGGTGATCTCCCAAACCGCTTCGATGGCGGCAATCGCAATGAGAATCGAAGATTGGCTGATCTTTTTGCCTGCTAGCAAATGAAAGATCACCCACAGTGCGAATCCATGTTCGAGATGGGAAAGCGAATAAGGATCCATCAAGTGCTGGGAATTATGGCTCGTCCAAATATCCCACGACCAGGGAGACAGGTCACCAATTTGGCACCACCAAACACGACCTAGCATCGCCAAGATGGAGGTCATTAGGGCCGCGATTCCAGCGAGTCGGAAAGACGTTTTGGCGATCGGGGATTGCGATGAAAACAAGTTCACGGATTTCGGAGCTTAGGGAGCGATAATACGGTTGGCCAACCAGCCGCGTTTGAGTCCTCGATCGGCAGCGATACTCGGTAGCCCCAGGTTTTCGCAGACACCGCTGGCAGCTTGAATGCCGCTGATCACGGCGCCTTCCATCGTCGCGGGCCACCCGGTGCGTGTCCAGTCGCCCGCTAGAGATAGCCAGGGCAATTCGGCCGGGGCAGGGCAGGGGGGCGGACGAAGTCGCTCAACCGCAGGGCGGATCGAAAAAACCGAATTTGGATCGGTCACGACGCGGTGCCGCAGTAGCGTTGCGGTCTTGGTCGCGGGAAATACGGCGGTGAGTTCGGACAACACTTGCGTGACCATCTCCTCTTTTGGCGATCCGCTCATCGGGTGCGATCCGCTAATCACGACTTGGTAATAGTGCTCCGATTTTGCTTCGGTAGCGGAACGCGTCAAGAGTTTCGACCGGCCTGGAAAACGAACGTCTTGACGACTTCTGCTACGGGGAAACGCTTCGCCTATCGTTCCGGCGGTGCGAAACGGCTGGCGAAACAACCACTGCGTCAATGAATCGACCAAGACCGCATGCGGCTGCGTGGTGATCGCTTGATCAAACCACAAGTGAATTCCGCTGATCGGCGACGCCGGAATACTCGCAAACGATTCAAGATCAGCAATGGCAGCGGTGACCGCCGCGTCGCCGAGCAGTCGGGCAATCGCATGCCACGGTACCGCGCTGATCACGTGGTCGGCCTCGATCCGCTGTCCATCGCGTGTGAGCACGCATCGCAGTTGTCCTTGTCGGGTTTCGATCGTTTGCACCGCAGTTCCGCATCGCGTTTCGACGCCTCGTTTTGCCAGCGCGTCGACAAGGTCGCGTCCGACGAGCGTCCTGAGCGGACGGTCAGGAACGAGCACGTCCGAGCCGCCGCGGGCTGCTGTGAAACCATCCACAAAGACTTTGCGAGCTGCTGCCATCGACGTGTATTGGCTGTGTTCTCCCAACGCACTGGTCAAAATAACATCCCAGAACGAGCGAATGCTGCGGTCACTTTGCCCCTGGGATCGAAGCCAGTCCAGTGCGACCACGTCCTCGAGTTGCCGCGAGGGTGTGCGAATCAGTTTCCACAGTCCTCGGCGAATCTCGCGTTTTTGCTGACGATCCAAATAGGTTAGTTTTCCTATCGCCGTTGCCAGATGTAGCGGCGCGGGAAGCCATCGCGAGGGGCTGAATTCGCTGGGTGAAAAGTTGGGATGAAAGAACGTTAGCTTCCTGTATCGCATCATTGCGGCGGAGAGACCGTTACGCGCGAGAAGTCCTAGTAGATTGGTACAGCAGCCCATTGCGACATGTTGGCAATAGTCAACTGTTTCGGCGGTGACGGGGTCGGTAAACGATCCCGCTCGGCCCCCCGCGGTTCGTTTGGCTTCGAGCACCGTGATGCGGAATCGCTCGGGATGAGTGCGGGCGATGCATTCGGCCGCCGCCAATCCGGCGAGTCCGCCTCCCACGATCACGACATGTCGACGTTCCAGATTCAACGTGATGGCCGCGTGGTTTCTTTGGGTTCAGCATGGCCCGGTGATTGCCCAACTTCGACGGGCGGGACAGGCAGTCGCCGAAAACTAGGGGGCCAGAAGTGTTGTGAGACGATCCCAATACGATCGCTCTGAGACAACGTGATGCGACGGATCGCGATTCGAGTTGGATCTTCTTCGATTCGCGTCAAGAGTCGTCGATAGGTTCGCCACATCATGCTGAACATCGGTCGTCCATCGGGGTGAACGCTGTCCCAGACTCGCCATCCCGAATCGAACAGCCGTTTCGCTCGTTCGATCTCGTCTTGGATTAAACATCGCAGCCGATCATCGCGGCGGAGCGTCAAGATGTCGTCTTCGCACAAACCGTGCTGCTCGTAATGTTGACGCGGCAGATAGATCCGTCCGCGTTTGGCATCTTCGACCACATCACGGAGCACGTTGGTCAACTGAAACGCCAATCCACAGTCGACCGCGGCTTCATACGGCAAAGGTTCCTCGAATTCCCAGATATGTAAACAGGCCAATCCGACCGCCGAGGCGACAAGGTAGCAGTAATGTTCAAGTTGTTCGTAGGTGTCGAAACGGGTTTTCTGTTGATCGGCCAACACGCCGTCAATGATCTCCAACAGATACCGCGAGGGGATCTGGTATTGGGTCGAGGCGTGACGCAGTGCCGGCAGAATTTCTCGAGCTTGTTGATGCAATCGAGCGGCCCATTTGGGCTCTTCGCCAATTGGCCCCTCGGGCAATGCGATGGTCGAAGGCTGGTTCTCGTTGATCAAATTGATCGCGATGGTTTGTCGCCACCATTCGAGCCATCGCCCGCGTATCGCTGTGGGTTCATCGCAATCCCCAATGTCATCGGTGATTCGCGCGAAGGCATACAGCGAGCACATTGCTTGGCGTTTGCTTCGCGGCAGCAGCCAGAACGATCGATAAAAGTTGCTGCCGCTACGTCGCGAAATGCGACGAGCGAAGCGGTAGCTAGCGGCAACGGAAATTTCCTCGTTCATGCCATGATGATACTCGGGTGCCAAGGGGGTGGGGGATGCCCGGTCGCCGAAACTTCGCTCGAATCGCCGAAGTTTCTTGCTGATAACCTCGCCCGAGATTGGGGGGATGAGGCAAAGCGAACAGCGAGCATGTCGCCATGGGCGAATCCGAACAAAACTCGTTTTGCTACCGGCTGATCAGCGATCGCAGTATCAACCCCACTTGAGTTCGCTTGCTGACTCGCGGTCGCGTCCGGATCACGTCGAAATCGATCGCACGGATCGCCTCGAGCGTCGCCCTGCCGCCGCCGACAAAGAGTTGCAGGTTCCGGCCCAACCATTTTGGAACGTGGTCGCAAAGGGGCACGCCGCGATCGAAATAGGTATGGGCTCGATCGCATTCGGCTTGGATGAGAGTCTTTAGTTCGGGGAGAGTCGACCGCTGCTGGATCATTTCGGCAAATCGCTGCTCATTGACCCCCATCGCCCGAAGTTCGGATTGAGGTAGGTAAATTCGTCCAATCGCGTAATCGCGAGCCACATCTTGCCAGAAATTTGCGAGCTGCAGCCCTGTGCAAATCTGGTCGGACCGTTCCAGGTCCGCCACGTCGGCGTCGACGGCTGCCAATTTCAGCACGATGCGGCCAACCGGATTGGCGCTACGGCGACAATAATCGAGCAGTTCGCGGGTGGTTTGATAGCGGGTTTTCCGCTGGTCTTGGAGAAACGCGTCCAGTAAATCGTCAAACGGCTGTTTGTCGAGCCGGAATTGCTCGATCGTTTTCGCCAAGGCCATGAAAATGCCTGCCGGAGGATGTCCGGCAAACGTGGCGTCCAGTGACATTTGGCATTGCGCCAGTGCTTGTACCGCTGCTGCTGGCGTTTTCGATTCGTCAGCCAAATCGTCGGCCGTTCGGCAAAATGCGTAGACGTTATAGAAAGGTTGCTTTAGCCGACGAGGCAGCAGCACGCTGGCGACCAGAAAGTTTTCGTAGTGCGAAAGCGCGATCCGCCGACATTCTCGCTCGGCTTGTTTGACAGAGTCGCCTTTCATAACGCTATCGGGCCATTGCAAAATTCGATGGATATTTGTCGTTGGGGCAAGCGATTTTGTAACCCTTTTTCCCCATCTCGGCTCTGCCAGATTGTAGAGGGGTTTCCAGATGTCGCCATGATGGGACAATTATTGGAAAGGGGGCGGCGAGGGCGCTAGCGTGCTTGCTTCCCTCACCCTGAACCCTTTTCGATATTTCTGACGTTATTGGCATTCCATGAAAATCATTTTGGCAGCACCGCGTGGCTTTTGTGCTGGCGTGAATATGGCGATCGATTCTCTCGATTTGACGCTGCAGAAATTTGGCCCTCCCGTCTACGTCTATCACGAAATTGTTCACAACCAATACGTGGTCAATACGTTTCGCGACAAGGGAGCCGTTTTCGTCAATACGATCGACGAGGTACCCGAGGGCAGCGTGTTGCTGTTTTCGGCACACGGGGTGTCGCCTCAAGTGCGTGAAGCGGCTCGGGCTCGCAACTTGAACGCATTGGACGCAACCTGCCCGTTGGTCACCAAGGTGCATCTCGAGGCGATCAAGTATGCCAAGGCGGGGTACACGATCATCTTGATTGGGCATGACGGTCACGATGAAGTGATCGGGACGATGGGCGAGGCCCCCGAAGCGATCTTGTTGGTCGAAGACGAAGAGGACGTCGATAAGCTAGAGGTCAAAGACGAGTCCAAGCTCGCTTATCTGACCCAGACCACTTTAAGTGTCGACGACGCCAATCGAGTGATTCGCCGGTTGCGCGAGCGGTTTCCTCAGATTGAAAGCCCACCGAAAGACGACATTTGTTACGCGACCCAGAATCGTCAGGAAGCGGTTCGAATCCTATCGGATGATGTCGATGTGGTTGTCGTCTTAGGCAGCCAGAACAGCAGCAATAGCCAGCGACTGCGTGAGTTGGCGGCTGACGATGGCAAACCGGCTTATTTGGTCGATGGGCCTGCGGATCTATCGATCGAGAACTTCAGCAACGCGTCGACCGTGTTGATTACTGCCGGAGCCAGTGCACCCGAATCGGTCGTGCAAGCGACCATCGATTGGTTGGTCGAGCATTTTGACGCGTCGGTCGAGGTGAAGCAGATTCGCGAAGAATCGGTCCAGTTCCCGCTGCCGAAACCGCTGCGTGCCTTTGCCGCCGAAGTGCGTGCCAAATAGTACGCTCGACAACTACTGGGTTTGAATATCGAATGATGTTCTCACCCCTTCATTCTTTACTCTGCGAAAAAGGAGTATGCAGCCATGTCGACCAAAGAACAACGACGTCAGAAGAAACTCGCCAAGAAACGTTCCAAGGAAATCGCGAAGCGAAAAGAGATCGCCCGAGAAAAAAATTCGCTTCAATCATTGGCAGGGCAGATCAAGGCGGCTGCGGGCGGGCCTGTGGATCGTTGTTTGATTAGCGACATGCTGATCGATCCTGCCAGCAAGTTTGGGTCGGTGTTTATTAGCCGGAAAATGCGTGATGGACGCGTTGCGATCGTGAAGTTCTTGATCGATGGACTTTGCATGGGAGTCAAGGATGTCGCGGCGTTTGTTTGCTTCCCGGCAGATCAAAGTCGAATTGTCGAAGAAATGGGCGAGTCCGAGCCGATGAGAGAAGCTTCGCCGGCGAAAGCTCGCAGTCTTGTGGAGGGCGCGATTGCGTACGCCGAGCAGTTTAAAATTGAACCGCATGCTGACTACCGCAAAATCGAACCCATTTGGGGTGACATCGATAAGAGCGAATTTACCGATGAGATTGCGTTTGGTGACGAAGAGGGTAAGCCTCGCTACGTCAACGGACCGTACGATTCGGTCCTGTTCCAGCAACAGATTCGTGAGAAGTTGCAAACGCACGCTGGTGAGGGCAACTACAACATCGTCACGATGATGAGTGAGCCGGACATGGTTCCCTACGACGGTTTGGTCGAAGGCGAAGATTGGAGCGATGACCCCGAGCTAGACGCCGACATCGATGAAGATGTCGTCGATGGCAAAGTTGTCCGCAATCCCAATTCGTAAGCGAGTGCGGGATTGAGGGTTAGCCTGGTCCACTGCCTTCAGAATCAATGCGGGCGAGTGACGGGCGCTCCCGCTATTTACTGTAGCTTGTGATTTCGATTTTCTTTAGCTCCGCCTCGGTGCTTGGATCGTGACCTTGGATCATGATCGTGCCCGCCTCGAGCCGTTTTCCCTTGCGAGGGTTCTCGTCGGGCTCTCGGTCGTCCTGCCAATTACTGACTTGAACTCCGTTAACCCAGGCGGCCATCTTGGCATCGTGAGCGACGAGCAGGACGGTCGCCCATTTGCCCGCTTCGCCCGCGACCACGCGGGCGTCTTGACGACGGAAAATGCCGCCCGTTCCGCAGTCCGCCGGCGACAGCGGCAATCCGTCTTTCATCTCGTTGCTCAGTTGGCACTCGTATCCCATCATCTCGAGTCCAGGAATGCAGCGAAAGAAAATTCCCGAGTTGATTTCAGGTTTAGGCAGTTTGTATTCGGCTAACAAGACAAAGTCGTTATAGTTTTGTTTGGTTTCAATTTGCCCTTTGCCCCCTTTGACCTGCATCACTCCCGCGTCATTGACCGTATATTCGGTCTTCATCTCGGGATACTTTTTCCACTGAGAAAGGTCTTTGTCGAGCAGTGACTCGAGGCCGATCGGGCGAAGCCGAATGTTGCGAAATGCGACGCGGCCATGATTGTGTTGCAATGCAATGCGTCCCGCCGCCAACGGAGCGGGGTCGGTGTATTCACACGCCAATTTTCCATCGACGCTGATTTTTAGCTTGTCGCCAATCAGTTCGATGTGCATCGTTCGCCACTCGCCAAACGTTTGTTCCGGAGCGTCCGCGGAGACTTCTTGTCGTTTGACTATGCCCGCGGTGGGGTAGGGATTGTCGTCCGGCGCGATGTTGACTTCGTAGCAATCGGTCGCAGGATCGTCGATCTCAAGCGGCGTGCGTAGGAACACGCCGCTGTTGGTTTTCTCGTCGGCATTGAATTCCAATGTCAACTCGTAGTCTTGCCACGGTACCGACGTGCACAACAGGGACGGTTTGCCTTGATCGACCATGATGGTCTCGTCTTCGATCCGCCAATTCGCATTGCCAGCGATTTCCCAGCCAAACAGCGTGTGCCCGTCGAACAAGCGAATCCAGCCGGCAGAGACTTCGGATTCGTCCAGTCGAGCGGCAAGTAGCTGTTCCGCGTTGGCTTCATACGGCTGCGGCTCGAAACTGGAATTCGAACTTGTTTCGCGGGTTCCTTCAGCAGATTTCGGTTCCGTCGTTTCGTTTTCCGCTGATTTTTTCGAGCTACATCCCGAGACGATCACGGTCACTAGAAGTAGCAAGAAAACGGAAATGCCGAATCGCAAACTCGTAAGCAGGTTAGACATAGCCATAACGTTCAAAATAAGAAGCCCAGCGTGATCGAATCAATTCGTCCGCTTCGGGAGCCAGTTGGTGTTGGTTGGTTTTGTAATCTTTGTGTTCGGTTTCGGCCCACGTCTGGATCGTCGGCTCGACCGCATCAAAATCGCTCAGCCGCAATGTTTGGTAAATGTTTCGTAGCGTGCCCACCGGATCGGCGGTGAGGTCTTCGTAACGAATGTCGATCAGGCGGTCGGGTGAGACCGATTCGCGCTGCTGGTGAAATGCCGCGTACATCTTCTCCAGACACTCGAGCACATACGGTTCGATCGCTTCGTTATTTGGCTTTTGCAGTGCCTGGACTTCATCAAGCCCCTTCCACAACCGGCAAGTCGACGGAAACAGCGAGCGAGGGTCGCGAGAGATGTGGATAAATTTGGCTTCGGGGAATTCGCGTGCCAAGTACGCGATCCGTCCGGTGTGCGTCGGGCTCTTGATCACCAACGGTCGCCCGGTCGCAACGCTAACGTTTAGCAAAAAACGACGCAGCGATTTTAGCCAATGGTCGATTGCCGTTTCGTCGACCCCTTCAAAACTGAGGTACTCGATATCAACGGGGCCTTCGTTGGGAAACGCAATTCGCCGATAAGGCGACGGTAATCCCATCGTCAGTAACGCAAACTCGTCTTCCTGGGGGCGGTCCCATCCGGCGGCCATGTTGTCCATCGGTCGTTTGCCTGGCAGTAACCAATTGGCAAAGCGTCGGAAAAACCACTCGGTTGCCAAGAAATGGGCCGGGGCAAAGCACTGGAACGTCGAGGGACTGCTCAAACGTTCATCCCGCACCATCAACTCGTGCAGTAGCGTCGTTCCGCTCCGCCAATGGCCGATGATAAAGACCGGGGTGCCGTGCAGCTCGGCTTCACGCAACCGCCTCCGGAAAATGATTTTTTGCAACCCCCCCATGATGGTGTTGAAGGGGGTCGCAATGGTGACGCCGATGACGATTCCCACCCGGCTCGGTGAGATGCGGAATCGGCCCTCGCGAAGCAATCGGAACCACGCCAATGGCTTCATTCCGTGCCAAAATCGTGGTGTATAGAACGGATATTGATGGAATGGAGTCTCGGACAACGAAATGGCTGTGAATAAATGAGGGAAGAGACGGAACCAAATCACCTCTAACACTGTAATTGTTTGGGGTTAGGCCGTGCAGTCGTCGAGTGTCATCCCGGTGATGCTTTGTGAAATTTTCCGATCCAATCGTCAACGCAGTTCGCTCGAGATCACGGAGATCGTCTTTTGCACATGGGGGGCTCCCTCACCTTTTGGGTTGTTTCCGCTACAATCGCACCTCGTTTCCCCCAAGGGTTCCGACGAAGGTGCCCACCAATACGTCCGCACGAACGAATCGCCACGGTTCCCGCTCGTCTCGCATCAATAACGGTTTCATCAAGTTGTCTGAAATTCCTTCATCCTCCGGCCCCGAATCGCTGGGGCCCGAATCGCTGGGGCCCGAATCGCTGGGGCCCGAGTCGCTGGGGCCCGAGTCGCTGGGGCCCGAGTCGACCGACTCTGCCGCACGCGAGCTCTCGATCGTCGATCTGCAGCAGCACATCCACCAGATGTACTACGAGAAAGATGTCGCTCGCGGCGTCGAAGGCACTTTTATGTGGTTGATGGAAGAGGTCGGGGAGTTGTCGTCCGCATTGCGGGGGAACGATCGCGAAAATCTCGCCGAAGAGTTTGCCGACGTGATCGCATGGCTGGCAACGATCGCCAATGTCGCTCAGATTGACCTGAATGCGGCGTTGGTTGCCAAGTACGGGCAGGGTTGTCCCGGTTGCCACCGCTTGGTCTGTGAATGCCCCGATTCCGAAAAGCCGTGATTCCAATCAAGTTAAGTTCCGATTCTATGATTCAATCGAACGTGATCCGGCCTTGGGGGCTGTTGCTCTGCTTCGGATGCCTGTGCTCGTCCCTGGTTGCTCCGCGGTCCGGCGTCGCTCAGGACACGGCATCGCGCACCGACAATACAAGTTCCACTGCACCCGCAAACGAGGTGGTCATTGGAATCAATGGGCTTTTTCGTGTGGGATGCTGGACCGGAATTCGACTCGAAGACGAGCCGACGGCTCCTGCTCGGGTCGAAACCGAAGATGGCGACGGGGTGTCGGTGAGCTACGTTCGCGACCCCGCCCTCCAAGACGAGAGCGGTTCGGCTTGGACTTATGCGATTCCTGGCAGCGAAGCCGCACCGTTGATCGTCCAGCGTGCCGATGGAACCAAAATCGTCACCCGATTCCCTCCGATTGGGGCGCCGTCACGCGAATCGTCGCAGGTGCCTTTGGGGATGCCTTGGATTGTCAGTTTTGGCGATCCACTAGGCGTCCACCAGATCGGTGAAAACCAAATCTTGAAGCGAGATGCGTCGGTGGCCGTTTCGCAACCGACTGCCGCAGCTCAGCTTCCCGATTCGGTGATGGGTTACGACGGAGTCGATTTGATCATGGTCGGCGCAGGCGGTGCGGAGCTGCTCGCCGGGCTAAGTTCCGCACAGCAACAAGCGGTCGTCGACTGGGTGCAATCAGGAGGGCGGGTCGTGCTGATGCTTGGCGGCTCGTTGCCGGATTTGGAATCGGCGGCGCCGTGGTTACTTGATCTGCTGCCGTTGCCCCCCAGTTCGCAATGGTCGGTCGTGGAATTGGATCCCTCGGCAATCGAAACGTTTACTTCGACCCAAAACCCGTTGACTCCGTTCGTAGGTGCAAAGCTGCCAAAAGGCGTGGGGGAAGTCATCATCACGGGGCGGACGACTCGCCGAGTCAGTACGCCGATCGCAGCGGAGTACATCACCGGGTTAGGCAAGATGACGGTGATCGCCGCCGATTTGCACGCCGAACCTTTTGTCGATTGGCCGCAACGATTGGATCTGGTGCTCAGTTTGACCGGCTCGGTTTTACAGTCCGATGACACTCCCTTCACCAAGACCAACCGCTCGACCGCGTATGACGATTTGGCGGGCCAGATGCGGTCCACTTTGGACCAATTCGACAGCCAACGCCGGTTCGGGTTTTCACTGGTCTCGTTGATCTTGCTTGGCTTGATTGCGCTGATTGGGCCGCTCGATTACTTCCTGGTCAATCGTTTGTTGGGCAAACCTCTGTTGGGCTGGTTGACGTTTCCTTTAATGGCGATTGCGATTTCCGTCCTGCTGGTATTGCAGGCACGCTCGGTGCCAGACTCCGCGACTGACGGCTCATTGAACCCAACAAAGCAAGCGAAACTCGCTGCCTCTTCTGTGTCGACATTACACAGCAATCGCTTCGAAATTGTTGACATCGATTCGGCGAGCGGACGCGGCAAAATGTTTACCTGGAATACGATCTATTCGCACGATGCACGCCAACTCGATTTGGCGGTTGCGGCGAGTCCGGCATTCGAGGGAATGTCCAAACGCATCGATTCGAATCTGACGTTTCCCTTTGGTTTCCCAGGACGCTCGTTCGGGGCGATCCAGGTCAGTGGCGAAAGTGCTCGCTTGCCAGGATACGAGGTCTTGTTTCGTCCTCAATCCGATACGCTGACGAGCCAACTTGATGCGGTTCCCTTTGCACCGCGTAGCAGTAAGTCGATAGCGAGCCAGATGCGTTTTGTCGCCAACGTTGACGAGGGTTTGTCAATGCGGCGGCGGAGTGGTAGCGAATTACTCGAAGGCTCGCTGCGGAATCCGTTCTCGGTCGATGTGCTCAACGGCATGCTGATCTATCGTAACTGGCTGTACTTGCTGCCCACGCGATTTCCAGCGGGCACCGAGATTGAGTCGGTCGATTCACTACGTCAAAAGAATTTCCGCTGGCAGCTGTCTCGCCAAAAAGCACTCGAAAGCTCGACCGAGACCGAGTCGTGGGACCCTTCCTCTACCGCGGATCTGGAACGTCTCACCGAGATGATGATGTTTCATGACGTTGTCGGAGCGGAGCGTTACACCGGGTTGCGTCATGAGGTGCTCTCGTTCTTGGATCTCAGCGATGTGTTGACCAGCGAACGATGCATATTGATCGGCAAACTTGCACATCCGATTACCCAGATTCAAAATCAGGGCGAACAAGACGAACGTATTCATGTGGACGAAACTCTTTCGCTGATTCGGTTGGTGATGCCGATCAGTGCGAAGCGACGATAACCCAACAAGCGGGTGTCCTATTTGGGCAACCGTCCATCAGTGATGGCAACCATTTACATTGAAAGCGAAGACCACGCGTGATCAAGACAGTTGACTTAACCAAGAAATATGGCGACGCGTTCGCGATCAAGGGGATCGATTTGGATCTCCAATCCGGTGACTTGTTCGGGTTTATCGGTCCTAATGGTGCGGGCAAGACGACCACGATGCGGATTATCGCCACGCTGCTGGAACCGACCTGGGGCGAAGCCTATGTGTGCGGCCACAGCGTGCACACGCAGCCCAAGGAAATCCGCCGGCTGGTTGGCTATATGCCCGACTTTTTTGGCGTCTATGACGACATGACGGTGGTCGAGTATCTCGAGTTTTTCGCCGCGGCCTACCGTATCAACGGCAAACAGCGAACCGATCGCGTCAATGAAATGCTCGATGTCGTTGACCTCGAATTCAAGCGTGATGCCTACGCGAACACGCTGTCGCGGGGCCAAACTCAGCGGCTTGGTTTGGCGCGTACGCTACTGCATGACCCACAAGTCTTGTTGCTTGACGAGCCTCTTTCGGGACTCGATCCACGAGCGCGTATCGAGATGCGGAATCTGCTTCGTAAGCTTGGGGAAATGGGTAAAACCGTGATTGTCAGTAGTCACATTTTGCCCGAGCTGGCGGATGTTTGTAACAAGGTCGGGATCATCGATCGTGG
>NZ_JBFHFD010000054.1:0-23284 GCF_041583735.1 Novipirellula sp. | reverse complement strand
GTAGTGCCCACCTCGCGTGACCAATCGCCCGTCGTCTACTACAATGCGAACGATAACCCGATTTGGTTCATTCGTTCCACCGATCCCCCTACGTCCATGGCATTTCGATTACCTGTCGTTTCTGACCCTGAAATTCCTGAAGGTGCCGAAGTCAGTGCATCGGGGCGGCTGCCTCGTTGGCTGAAACGCCCGATCCCCCGCAGCAATTCCAACCACATGACGGCGGGATTGTTGGAAGAATTGAAATTGGAAACGGTTTGTGACAACGCAAAATGTCCCAACCGGATGGAATGCTATAGCCAGCAAACCGCGACATTCATGATTCTGGGGGCCGTTTGCACACGACCCTGCGGATTTTGTGCCGTTCACCGTGGTCGACCACCGGAATTACCTGAATCGGATGAACCAGAGCGTTTGGCCGAAGCGGCGGCGCGGTTGGGGCTAAAGCACGTCGTGATCACCAGTGTGACTCGTGACGATCTGCCCGATGGCGGGGCCGACCACTTCTACCGCTGCGTCGTCGCCGTTCGGGAACGGACCGGGGCGACGACCGAAGTGTTGACCCCCGACTTTGTTCACTGCAAACCGTCATTGGCTCGCGTGATCGAAGCACGACCGGATGTTTTCAACCACAACATGGAAACCGTTCCTCGCTTGTACCGCCGCGTGCGGGGACCCAAGAGCGACTATGCATGGACGCTACAAATGATGCTGGATGTCAAGAAATACGACGCCAGCGTTCGCACCAAGAGTGGTTTGATGTTGGGATTGGGCGAAGAGCGAGCTGAATTGCTCGACGCGTTAGCCGATCTTCGCGAACATGACGTCGACTTTTTGACGCTCGGCCAATACCTGCAGCCCGGCGAAAAGTATCTGCCCGTGGTTCGTTACGTTCCGCCAGAAGAATTTGACGAATTGGGCGAGATTGCACGGGGCATGGGATTCAAGAAAGTCGCTAGCGGCCCGTTTGTTCGCAGTAGCTATCACGCCCGCGACATGGCCGAAACGGCTGTCTGAGCTAGCGAAACTCCACCGATCAATTAACCGTAGCGAAACTCGCCAAGAGTTTCTGCAGGGGGCGTTTGGCTTTTGTTTAGCGGCACGGCGCAAGCCGTCCGGTTGCAGCGAGAAAAACGTTCGAATTAGAGCGGGTGGCGCGCGCTGCACCGCTACCCAAAGCCGAACCTAGCCTACGACGTCTTGCACTCGGCCGACTGCAAGCTGGCCAATGCATCGATGATCGGAACCTCGTAACGTTTTCGCGATTCGAACAGGCTGATGTTCTCGTAGCCACACCGCTGCAGCAATTCCATCGCGGTTTCGTAGCCGTCTGCCACGCGTTCGGGTTGATGTGCATCGGCACCAATCGTTACCGGAATGTTTCGCTGACGCATTTCCACCAGCATCTCGGGACACGGATTCATCTGTGAGATGGTTTTGTTGACCCCCGATGTGTTCAGTTCCATCGCCACACCGGTCGCCGCGATGCGGTCCAGTGCCGCGCGAATATCGTCCATGATCAGGTCTAAGTCCCACGCGTCGGCAGTCACGTTTTTGACCAAATCAGGATGAGCCAACGAGTCAAACAGCCCGGTTTCGGCGGATTGAGCGAGCAACCGAAAATAGGTGCGTTGGAATTCCAGCGGATCGTTGTTCCAGTAGCGCTCGCGGAACTCGCCGATCTGCGGGTGAACCGATCCGAGCACAAACTGGAAATCGGCCGATTGAAGCTGCTTTTCGACGTAGCCCTCGTGTCCCTCGAAATAGTCGGCTTCCATCCCCAATCGCACGTCAATGTGTCCTGCCCACTGTTGCTGTGTGGCGTCCACCAGCGAAACGTACTCGTCGAATTGGTCTTCTCGCATGCGGACATGTGCCGAAAAGCCATGAGGCATCGGGTTATGGCACGTCACGTTGATCCCTCGCAGACCACGCTGCCAAGCCACCTCGGCATACTCCGTTGGCATCCCGTCGGCATGCATGCATAAAGGGGTGTGGGAGTGGGATTCAAATAAAATTCGCTCTGTCACGACTCGTCGATTTCCATTGTGGGTGTTCTCGGACGCCATTTTTAGGCAAACTTCAATTCAACCATACTTGTCGCTCCCCGAGAGTGACAAGGGCACCCTGGCCCACAATTTGACGCATACGACGAAACCGAGTTCATGGATTTGCTGGACCCTCACTACGAAGACGACACTTCACCGCCGCTGCCGATGTTGGTCAGCGGGATTGCGGGCGTGCCAGGATACAACGCATTTCATTACTTTCGCGACCGGTATGGCGATCAAGTCATCGGGGTTCGTCAATCCAATATGTGGCCGCTATCGGGCGACGGCATCGTCGCCTGTGATGCCGAAGACGCCGACAGCGTGGCCAGGTTGTGGGACCAATATCGTTTCCGCAGCCTGCTGAATTTCGGTGGTTGTTGTCGGTTAAAATCATGTGAATTAAATGTCGACATGGCGCATCGGGTGAATGTCGTCGGTGCCGAGAACATGATTGCCCAAGCCATCCGGCACGATGCCCGCGTGATCCATTTGTCGGTCGACTTGGTGTTCGCGGGCCGCGATGGCGGAAGCTACGGCGAACAAGACGCGACGGATCCTGTGACCGTGTACGGTGCAAAGATGGTCGAAGCCGAGAATGTCGTGCTCTCGCAGTGCGACAACGCATGCGTGCTTCGCATCTCGTTACCGATGGGGATTAGTTTTAATGAGCACGCCGGTGCAATCGACTGGATTGCATCACGGTTCAAACAGAACAAACCGGCAACGTTGTTTACCGACGAAGTGCGGACGCCGACCTATACCGATTGCATGAACGGATTGTTTGCCACGTTGTTGGACAAACCTCTGACCGGTCTGTATCACGCTGGCGGGCCACGGCGTTTGACGTTGTATCAAATTGGCCAGATCGTCAATCGTGTCGGCGGCTACGATCCCGATCTGCTGCACAAGTCGCTGCGACACGAGGCGGGGCCGATGCCGCCCCGCGCCGGCGATGTGTCGATGGATTCGTCCAAACTGCAAGAGGATCTCGGTTTCAATCCGTTTGATCCGTGGCCGCTTACCGACGAATGGTTGCCGACGCATCAGCGGTGGCACTACGATCGCGACGACGGTTTTTTAGGTTCGGAAGAGATGATCAAATCGCTGCTTTATCAAAACCCCGCAAAGCCTGGGATGGTGCCGCCCAGTCGCAATGAAGTATGGGGAACAAGCCGGTTTGCGTAAGCGAATGTGGGGGTAGCGAAACTCGCCAAGAGTTTCGGTTCGCAATGTAATCCGCCGAAAGTCTTGGCGACTTTCGCTACGTCACCGCCCTAGCCTTAAACCTTCACTGCGTTTTTGTCTCGTGCGATCCACATGCTGCAGTGAGCATGTTGCAGCACGAACCGCGACACACTGCCCAATAGCATGCGGCTGATCCGGCTGCGGTGCGAGTCGCCGATCACCACCAGATCGGTTTTTTCTTCTTCGAGTCGTTCGATGATCGCGTTGCCGACGTGGTCGGTTTCTACCACGTCACACGAGATTTGATCGCTGGACAATTGCGAATGCTCGCTGACCAGTCGTTCGCGTCCCGCTTTCAGATAACGCATTGCGGCAATCCGTTGCTCACTGCGATATTGCACGATGTTGGGCATTAAATCAGGGCTAAAGCCTTGAAATACTGGCACCACGCCGAGCAGGCTGATCGCGGCGGTGGTGGTCCAGTCGAGTTGCGTGAACTCGTCGATTGCCTCTTTCGAACCTTCGCAATCGTTATATCCGATGGTGATTTTCATCGGGTCGTCTTGCGAGCATTGATGCAGCGGTTGGCGCGCGACAATCACATTGCACGGCGCATGCGTGGCAACATAATCGCTGACACTGCCCAACAACATGCGGCCAATTCCTGAATGCCCCGTCGCCCCCATGACAATAAAGTCACTCGCGTGTTGCTCAGCAAATTCGACAATGCTGTGACCGATATCGCCGTGCAGCATTTTTCGATTGACCGTGGTCGCGAAGTCGCTCAGTGCCGATTCGGATCGCGCCAAATAGCGATTGGCTTCCGCTTCTTGGTGATCACGGAAATCACGCAACAAAGGGTCCGTCAAATCGCCATTGTTCAGCGGAAAGAAAACATTCGTTACGATGTCGACGTGGACCGGCTGTGGAATCGGCAATCGTTTTAAAAACGCAATCGCATCGTCTGCTTGAGCTGAACCGTCGGTGGCGAGGATGATCTTCGTCATTGCTGCATCTTTCCTTGCGAATCGTGGCCTACAGTTCCAGGAACAAACGAGAAGGATCCTCGATGATCTCTTTGATCGTCTTTAAGAATCCGACGGCTTCGCGTCCATCCACGATCCGGTGATCGTAGGTCAACGCCACATACATCATCGGACGAATGACGACGTTGCCATCGATTGCGACAGGCCGTTCTTGGATCGAGTGTAATCCGAGGATGCCGCTCTGCGGAGGATTCACGATCGGAGTGCTCAGCAGTGATCCGTAGACTCCACCGTTACTGATCGTAAAGGTACCGCCAATCAAATCGGCTGGCTGCAATCGGTTTTCGCCCGCTTGACGAGCAAATTCGGAGATCCCTGCCTCGACGTCGGCAAACGACATGCGTTCGACGTTTCGTAAAATCGGAACGACCAATCCTTTCCCGCCTCCGATCGCGACTCCGATATCGTGGTAATGACGATAGACAATATTGTCATCGCGAATTTCCGCGTTCACGAGCGGATAACGCCGCAGTGCTTCGACCGACGCTTTGGCAAAGAACGACATGAATCCAAGTTTCACCCCGTGACGCTCCGCGAACGCGTCTTTGTATTTCTTGCGGATCGCCATCACCGGCTGCATGTCAATTTCGTTGAACGTCGTCAATAGTGCCGCGGTTTGCTGAGCTTCGACCAAGCGGGCGGCGATCGTACGACGCAGCATGCTTAGCGGTTTGACCTCTTCGCTGCGGTTGGGAACCGATTCGGCCACCAACGACGTGGACGCCGTCGGACGCGGTGCGGGGCTGGGAACGCTCGCGGCTGGTTTGGGGGCGGCAGGGGCTGCCGGGGCATTGCCGCGGTTGCGAACGAACGCCAACACGTCTTCTTTTAGCAGTCGACCACCCGGTCCGGTGGCTGGCACTTGGTTTTGCGACAACCCGTGCTCTTCGAGCAACCGTTTCGCCGCGGGCATGATGAACGAAGCGGTTGTGCCGCCTGTGGTCGCGGTTGCCCCGCCACCCGCAGCGGGCGGGTTTGATGCCGATGGGCCACCCGACGAGGCCGAGGGGCTTGGCTCGGCACTGGCCGAAGCCGCAGGTTCCTTCGGGGGGGTGCCGTTTGAGGCGGGGGCGTCACTGAGGCGGATCGAAGCGATTGTTTCGCCGACCAAGGCAAATTCTTCGGATGCTTTTTGAATATTCTCAAGAAATCCGGATCCGGGAGCGGGGATCTGTACCGACGCCTTTTCGGTTTCGATTTCGACGAGATCTTCCCCGTCCTTCACCCAATCTCCCTCTTGTTTGAGCCACTGACCAATTTGCACTTCGCTAATCGATTCACCAACGGTAGGGACGTCGACGTTAATAGATTCGCTCACGGTTCGTATCAGCTCGTAAGAAAGAGGGCAAAACGGACTAACTACTGGTTTGATCGTGCGGAACAGACTTTTGCACGTTTGCATCATCCTACCGCGTGTTTCCGATCGTGTCAGCGACTCGGCGGTTTCAAAATGGGGGCGTGCGACGAAACGACGTTAAAGGCTAGCGAATGTGCCGAATGCAGTTCTTGGTTCGCGCAGGTAGCCGATCGAGGTACGAGTGCGTCCAAATTTACCACTCCGCATGATGAAGCGACCGCTGTCGGATCGATGACGCATGAGGCGGCAATTGGGATCGAGGCACGTTCGGGTCGATTCCCTCCTTTTCAATTCAATCAGAGCCGCCCTCTTATTCTTGCAACTCCTTTTAAAACATCACTCGTTTGAGCAATGGAAGACTCTACCCGTGGCAATCCGATTCAAGTCGCCGTGGTAGTACTGCTACTTGTCGGTGGCGGCTGGTATTTCTTCAAAAACTATAACATCCAAGGGCTCGATGGGGTGCGTGTCTCGCCCAAAAACGAGTTGTGGGATGATGCCGAGCTAACAAGTTTTCCGGGTGAATCTGAATTCAGCGGCGATTCGTCTCGATTCGTTTCCGGCATTGCCGCAACCCCCAGCCCAAGTGCGTCGGAGAACCCGTTCACATCGACAGCCCGCACTGCGGTGACCGCGACGCCGGCCAGTGTGGCGCCACGATCCTCGGCCCGCATCGCCAACCTGCGAATCGCATCATGGGCGCTCGATGGATTTGGCCCGACCAAGTTGGCCAATCCGATTGCCCGTCAAAACATTGTGCGGATTGTGCACCAGTTCGACATCGTCGCGCTACAGCAAATTGCCGCAATCGAACGCGATTTGATCCCTCGCTTGATCGACGAGATCAACCAATCCGGCCGCCGATACGACTTTGTCCTTGGCGATTCCAATGGGCCCGCCGGCCGCCAGGAACAGTTGGCGTTTGTATTCGATACGACGCGAGTTCGCGTCGATCGCAATCAAACCTACACCGTTGCCGACCCCCAAAATCAAATGGGCTATGATCCGCTGGTGGCATGGTTTCAAGCCGCCCAGCCGCCGGTGGAAACCGCTTGGACTTTCTCGCTCGTCAATATTCGGGTCGATCTTGGCCAAGCCCCGGTCGAAGTCGCCTTGTTGCCTGAGATTCTAAAGAGTGTTCGCAACGACGGACGCGGCGAGGACGACGTCGTATTGGCAGGGTTGTTCCAAGCCGATGATGCGTACTTAGTGCCGACGCTTGTCGGTGACAATGTGGTCGCGGCGGTGCGGAGCGTTCCTACGGACGTGTTTGGTCGCTACCAAACCAGCAATATCTTGATGGATACAACCTTTTGCAGTGAGTATCTTGGCCGCGGCGGTGCCCTCGATTTTTTGCGTGTCTACAACATGAGCCTAGCCGACGCGGAAGTCGTAACCAGCCATTTGCCCGTGTACGCCGAGTTCACCGCGATCGAAGGCGGACGGCTGTAGCCATCGAGGCCCCATCGACGCCTGTTAGCGAAACGCCGCGAGCCCAATGCCGTCTACTTTTGCCCTGAACGAGTGGTGTTTATAGCGGAGCGGCGCGGGCCGCCCGGTCGCAGCGTGGATAAAGCGTTTGGGAAATAGAGGGGGAGGCCCCACGACGCCCCGCTTAAAAATGCTCGGGTACTGCCAGTCCCCAGCGCATCGCCACCCAATGGATGGGCTCAGGTAAGAGAGTCTGGCAGTATCATTCGCACTGGTCAGGGAAAGGTGACGCGGACGATTGTTAGGAGGTGCCAAACAATCTCAGGAAACCTTTTTGGGCAATTTTTCGAGAGGGTGCCACCTCCGTCAGGCTGATTTCGCCCCCCGCGTGATTGCATTATGGTAACACGAGATCATGACAACGTCGCAGCCAGACTGAATCGCTCGGCTGCTTTGCGACGACCACGAATTTATTGCGAGAGATTTTCAAAGTGAACGGATTGCAAATTGGACTGCTCGTCATCGCCGTGTTGGCGGTCCTGATCGTACTGTTGGCGATCTACTCGCCACGAACCTTCGTCCGCGGATTCATGCGTCCGATTCTGGCAACGTTTTATCGCAAGCGAGTCGTGGGACTCGAGAATTTGCCCCACGACCGGGGCTATGTGATCGCCAGCAACCATATTTCCTGGATCGATGGCATCTTGCTGTTGTGGATGTTGCCCAAGAATATTCGCTTCGTCGTCGACGGATCCAACTTTAATAGCCGAATCGGAGGTTACTTGGGCCGAGCCTTTGACACCATCCTGATGTACTCGGGCCCCAAGTCGATCGGCCGCGCACTGAAGACGGCCCGCGAAGGTTTGTCCAATGGCGATGTGATCGGGATTTTTCCCGAAGGCACGATCACGCGGACTGGGCAACTGCAAGCCTTCAAGCCAGGGATCCAAAAGATCTTGAAGGGCACCAATGCCGCGATCATGCCGGTTTGGTTGGAAGGGATGTGGGGCAGCATCTTTAGTTTCTCCGGTGGCAAATTTTTCTTCAAATGGCCGACCCAGTTCCGCCGCACGCTGACACTCTATATCGGGCCGCCGCTCGAAGGCGACGCGCCGTTGGAGCTGGTTCGATCGCAAGTTCAATCGCTCGGGGCGCGGGCAACCATCGAACAACGCGACAAGTTTCCAACGCTTGCACGTCGTGTGATCCGCGTCTGGCGGAAAAAGGGAAGCAAGATCCAGTGTGCGGATTCGATGGGCACCGAAGTGACTGGACGCGAGCTGCTGATTCGTGTGCTGGCTCTGCGGCGTGTGCTTCGCCGCGATGTGCTCGATCGTGATGAATCGACCGTGGCGATTCTATTGCCGCCAAGCGTCGGGGGGGTCGCGACGAACATCGCGTTGACGATGGATCGTCGAGTTACCGCGAATCTGAACTACACCGTATCCAGTACGGTGATGAACCACTGTATTCACGACGCAGGGATCAAACATGTGCTGACGAGTGAAAAGTTTCTCAGCAAATTGGACTTGCAACTTGACGCCGACGTCGTACTGCTCGAATCGCTCAAAGACAAAGTCACAAAGTGGGACAAGGCCATCGCGTTCATCCAAGCGGTGTTGCTGCCGGCGGCGGTGCTCGACCGCGTCCTGGGGCTGCACAAAGTCGACAAGGACGACCTGCTGACGATTATCTTCACCAGCGGTTCGACAGGGATGCCGAAGGGAGTGATGCTGACTCAGGCGAACATCAGCCACAACGTCGACGCAATCGAGCGTGCTGTCAGGCTGAATTACCAAGACGTCGTCATCGGCGTGTTGCCCTTCTTTCACTCCTTCGGCTACAGCGTGACGCTATGGGCGGTGATGACGTTGGGACCGACCGGGGTTTATCATTTCAACCCGCTCGATGCTCGCCAAATTGGTAAGCTGGCGGCCAAGTTCAAGGCTTCGGTGCTGCTCGGAACCCCCACCTTTTTGCGAAGCTATCTGCGCCGCGTCGAACCAGAGCAATTCGCGACATTGGATGTCGTCGTGGTCGGCGCCGAAAAAATGCCAGCCGAACTGTTTGATGCATTTGAAGAACGATTCGGTGTCCGTCCTGTCGAGGGCTATGGTGCAACCGAGCTCAGCCCGTTGGTTTCGGTCAACATTCCCCCAAGCCGATCGGCGGCGAAGTACCAAGCCGATCGCATCGAAGGCAGTGTGGGACGCCCCCTGCCGGGAATCGGAGCGAGAATCGTTTCGCCCGAGGATGGCAGCGAGCGGTTGGCAGGCCAAGACGGCATGCTAATGGTCACCGGACCGAATGTGATGAAAGGTTATGTCAATCAAGACGAATTGACTCGCAAAGTCGTCCAGGACGGCTGGTACGTGACCGGGGACATCGCCAACGTCGACGATCAAGGTTTCCTGCATATCACCGGACGGCTGAGTCGGTTTTCAAAGATCGGCGGCGAGATGGTGCCACATCTTCGCGTCGAAGAAGAAATCGCCAAAGTGTATGGCTGCGGTGTCGGCAATAAGGATGCGGACGCAGCGGCACAGGAATCCGACATCGAGCGGCCAACGGTCTGCGTGACGGCAGTCCCCGATGCCAAAAAAGGCGAACGATTGGTCGTGCTGCATTTGCGGACCTCCAAAACATACGACGAAGTGCGGGCCGGATTGGTCTCGGCCGGTTTGCCGAACCTGTTCATTCCCTCATCGGACAGTTTTCTGGAGGTCGAAGAGATCCCGCAGCTTGGCACCGGCAAACTTGACATCAAAGGAGCTCAGATGGTCGCCAAGCAGCATTTTGGCGAAGTCTAAACCCCACGTAATCACGCAACAAGACTTTGCCAAGGTCGGGGACTTCGTGTTTGCCCAACCAGAGCAAGCCATTGATTCCGAGGCGGTGCTCTAAAGCGATCGAGAGGATGAGGGAGGGATTGCAACTGCCTCGTGGAGATTGTCGCGTCCGCTAAATACGTCCTGGCAGCAGCTCGATGAACACAAAAAAACACCGGCACACTCTGCTGTAGCAGATGTGCCGGTGTTTCAAGATTGACTCTCGTTGACTATTGGCTTGCGCGTCGACTATTGGCTTGCGCGTCGACTATTGGCTTGCGCGTCGACTATTGGCTTGCGCGTCGACTATTGGCTTGCGCGTCGACTCGCAGAGCGGCGAAAGCAAACCGAACGGAATTCGGGCCTCGTTTTCGAAAGACGCTTAGAATTCGCCGTCAATCGTCTCTTTGGACGCGCGGGTACCCAGAGCACCCCACAAGCCGTACGGGCTTTTCGATCCAGGAGCGATGCCGGGACTCCCTTGCTTGACCACCGGCGAACGTGAATCTCCCGCTTCGATCGAGTCGGTAATGAACTTCACTGCTCCGTCGCCCATCAAGATGTGGACACCGCCTTGGTGACGGCTACTTGGTGGCAGAACCCCTGTGTCAAAGTCGCCACCGCCACCGATGCAAACTTCGCGATTGGGGGGCAGCATGGTCGTAAAGCTGGTGTAGGTTGGTACTGAATCGCTCCAGCGAAAGCCACGTTTCCAACTATTGCTACGCAGCCCCGGGTTCGAATTGCCGATCGACGGTTCCCAGAACTGAGGTCGCTCTGGATCCGTCAGCCCCGCATCAAGACAAGCTGAAGGGTTGCCGTGAATCGTACCCCATCCGATACCGAAGTAGGGATCGGTGCGAATATCGCGGTCACCCAATCCGGTGGCGATTTCACCCACCGCAACCGTGTTTGCCAAACCATCCAACATGTCACGGAATTTCATCGACTTGCGATTGTAGAAGAAGCCACGATTCGACGCGTTTGCACTGTTGATGTGGCCCTGGTTCCATGAACCGCCCTGCCATCGCCAGTACCCCCAGTTGACCCAGTCAGTGCTGTCGCCGATGCAGGCCGCATAATTGGTTCGAGCCATCGCCGGAGGGCCGGTTCCAGGATCGCTTGGGCATCGGAATGCCGGAAGCTCTGTCATCCAAGGCTCATAGTTCGTCTGCCAAGGCCATGGTCCCATGGAGTAGTAATCAATCGTGCCATCATTGTTTCTGTCCATCGGGTTGCTGATTTGTTCCCACAACGCCTGTTGTTCAATAAACGGGGTAATGCCAATCAGCCAGCTGAGACGAAAGCGGTTGTTGTTACCGCCATTACTGTCGAGGTCATAGGTGCCACCAGATTGCTTCGGCAGTTGCTTGTAGGCGGAGTGATAATTGTGCAACGCCAACCCGATTTGCTTCATGTTGTTGCTACAACTCATCCGCCGAGCTGCTTCGCGAGCGGCCTGTACCGCTGGTAGCAGCAGCCCCACTAACACTCCGATAATTGCAATGACCACAAGAAGTTCGACTAGTGTGAAACCAGTCTTGGTTTTAGGACGCAAAACCATCGAAAAGCCCCTTTTTTAAAAGAGTAAAAAAACGACACTGGAGGGGATTGGTTTCCCTTCGCAAGAGCCAGTAAAATAGGCAATATAAGCAGTCTGCTAGATTAGTCCTGCGAGCAGATCGACCAGTAATGTTGGCCGTGAAGTCAATATTCGGCTCGCAGTGTTGGATAAGCCACCGTTGTGTTGGTGGAAATAAGATGTTGCGATTATTGGACCATCGATAGCTGTGTCAACCTGAAAACGTTGCAGCGGAGCTGGATTGACGAAAAAAAACACAAGACTGTGTTCGTGCGTACACTATTGTGGCTGTTTTTTTTTTCTCCGCTTTTCGTTGACGGTCGGAGATCGATCAGGCATTGAGCGGACATCGATCAGGCATCCAAATGCGAAATGACGACAAACAAGATCATCAAAAAGGGGCGATCATGATTCATCCTGCGTCAATCGATTGCACCTCTACGCCGACTCCGATAGGTTGACTCGAAACCATTTCAGCAGGTAATCGAAAAGGCGGCTGACCCATTTGTGGGATCATGCGAGACGGAAAATGTTTGGTCACAAAATACAACTCGTAGCGTTGCGAGCGCGACACTTTGCCGTGATGTGCGTTGTCTCGCTGGCGTTATGCGGGTGTCAGCCGTCGGAGGCCCCTCCGCCGGCGAGTTCGCTTGCGGGGTTGCAGCCAGCTGATGTCGAGACGAACCGAGAAGCAAAAAAACAGCAGCAGCTGACTCAAACGGCGAATCTGATTCGAAGCGGACGTCTGGACGACGCCGAAAAGATCCTGACTTCACTTCAGATTCAGTATCCGAACGATTTGTCCGCCGGCACATTGAGGGTGCTGCTGCTGTGCGAGCGAAATCAGGTGCAAGAAGCTGTGGTTGCCCTGGACGAACTGGCACTGTCGCACCCGGACAACGCGGCGCGGATGAGAGTGCAAGCTGCGGAATTGCTGTTCGAGGATGGCAACGACTTGGCGGCAATAAAGCGTTTTGGCTCCTTGCTACAGCAACACCCCGATTTTGTGGATGCGCGACGCCGCTTTGCTCAGCAGCTAAATCAGCGAGGCTTTCGTAGTGAGGCAAATCGTCAGTTAAAAATCTTGTCGAACCAAGCACCGCTTGAACTTGCCGAACTAAGGGCACTTTGCTTCCCTCATCACGTGGGGGTCGATATTGCCGAAAAGCCTGATATTCATGACGCCCAACAGGTTCGGTCCCTTGGCGTGTTGAATGTGGCTCGAGCACTTCGTTCCCAAGGCGATATACGAGAGTCCTTGCAGCTATTGGATTCCCGCGATGATCTCTGGCAACAACATGCCGCAGTCGAAACGCTGTACGGCTGGACGTTAGCCGATGCTCAGCAACACGACCGACTGGCTCGTTGGCTTGGTGGACGCCGTGAACAATGGGAATCGTACAGTGAGTATTGGTTGGCGGCGGGGCATGCGGTGATCCGTCAATCGCCGGACGCGGCAGCAGCCTGTTTCGCGGCCGCGATCCGCTTGGAACCCAACAGCGTCGAAGCCCACAATGCGATGGTGCAGTCGCTGCAATTAGCGGGAGACCAAGAGATGGCGGAGGCCTTTCGAGAACGCGTCCGCATGGTGCAGCATGTTCAACAATTGGTTCGCCGCATGATCAGTTCAAAACAAATTGATCCGCGTGACTATTCGGAAATGTCTGCGATCATGCAGGCAATGGGACGCCCGTTGGAATCCGTGCTATGGCAAGAATTGATGTTCACGAAGCTGGCTCCGGGATCGGAACAGCTAAGCGAACTGGCCGAGTACAAGCCGAAATTGTTAGCCCAACGGCCTGATGGGTTGGACATGACGCGGCTGCTGTGCGGTTTCACGCCAGTGAAGCCAGCGGTTGTAGAGACTTTTCTAGCATCGCTTGAGCAGCAAACGTTGACGGTACCGACGACATCGATGCAGCGGGGCTTGAGCAATGAGATGGCCAAGGCGAAACCGGCTCCTCCCGTTTTTGCGAACGTTGCCACTGATGTGGGCCTTCGGTTCGCGTATCAGAACGCAGCGCCTCCGGTGGAACGTCATTTTCAGATTTTCCAGGCTTACGGGGCCGGCGTCGCCTGCTTGGATTTTGACGCCGATGGCTTGATTGATTTGTATTTTGGGCAAGCTGCCTGCAACCCGCCCGAGGGCATGTCGGAGCTGCCCAATGGGTTGTTTCGCAATCGGGGGTCACAATTTGAAAACGTCATCTCGGCTTCCGCTGCGGACGATCGGCACTACACCACGGGGGTCACCGCAGGCGATTGGAATCAAGATGGTTTTCCAGATCTCGCATTGGCCAACCTCGGCCCCAACCGCTTGTTGGTCAACCAAGGCGACGGGACGTTTCGGGTGCAAGACGTTGACCCCATCTGGGACGAGCCCGAGTACACGACTTCGCTCGCGATTGCCGATGTGACCGGCGATCATTTGCCTGATTTAGTCGCCGTCAACTACATTGACGATTCCGATATCTATCGACCGATTCGATACGATGCAAACGGAAAGCCGGTTCGATTGCCCGGGCCGTTGCATTTTCAGCCGGGGCTTGATCGCTATTTTCGAACCACCCCCGCAGGAAGTTTCCAGGCGAAAACGTTTAATAGTTCAGCTTCCGAATCAGCCAGTTCAGGGCTCGGGTTGTTGGTCAGTGACATCGACGGCGATGGTGGGATCGATGTTTTTGTGGCCAATGATCAGCGCGCGAACCAGTTGTGGATGCATCGCGAGACGACAGCAACGGGTGAGGCGACCGCCACGGAGCAGCAGCAGTGGTCGGACGTCGCGGTCGCCAAGGGAGTCGCATATGGTCAAGGCGGAATGCCAATGGCTTGCATGGGCATTGCGGCAGCCGATTTCGATGGCAATTTGTTGACGGACCTGCATATCACCAACTTTGAAAACCAGTGGTCCAACCTGCTGATGCAGAATGCCTCGGGCGTTTTTTCCGATTTGGTTGTTTCGTATGGGCTGGATTCGCTAACGCGAACTAGGTTGGGGTTTGGAACGCAGGCAATCGATTACGACAACAACTCGATCTGGGATCTCGTAGTCGGGAATGGGCACATCGAAGATTTTAGTGAACGTGGAATTGATTTTGAAATGCGTTCTCAGCTTCTCGTTCGCAGTGGCAGCCAATTTCGGGAAGCGACCGTTGACGGTGATGACGACTATTGGCAATCCGGTCATCTTTCCCGCGGCATGGCTCGATGTGACTGGAATCGTGATGGACGCGTTGATGTGGTGGTCACGGATCTGAAAAAGAACGTTGCTCTTTTAGAAAATCGAACCGATTCAACCAGCCATTTTCTGCAGCTGGAATTGGTGGGATCCCGATCCGAACGCGACGCGATCGGTGCCAAAGTCACCATCCGCTGTAATGACCAAACGTGGGCCGCCACGGTGCAAACCGGTGATGGGTACCTGTCTCGAAATGAAAATGTCTTATGCTTCGGTCTTGGCGATTATCAGCAGGTGGATGCAGTGGAAATCACTTGGCCAAGTGGAGAAAGTCAAACGTTCGAGCAGCTCTCGGGTGATTGCCGTTTGTTGATTATCGAGGGCGAGGATTCCGTTTGGAAACGCGGGTGAGGGGGGCGTCCGCGAGATGTGCCGTTTCCTTGCGGAAAACTTGCGGAAAAAAAGTGTAACGGGTTAACTCCTGCGAGTGGCAATCTCTATCAGAATCGCGTAAACTTCGTTACTGATGTTAATTCACTGCCACACGGCTTTCTACTTTTCTACTCTTGAAGCAAGACCTTATGAATCTCCGCAAACTTGTTCTTTTGATTCCCATGATCGCGTTTACCGCTTGTGTCGTTTCTGGCTGTGGCGAAAAGAAACCTGAAGTGATCGAAGCAACAAATGAATCGGCTCAACCCGAGAACTACGAAGAAATGTCGATGGGCGACGCGAATAATCAGTAGCTGCTAGTGCCGGATACGATCCGTGTGCTGCACGGCGGCCGTCGTGAATGATGGATCTGTCCTTGGATAGGTTCGTCAACAGAAGGTTTGGGACGTCACCAGTCCCGATGGACTGGGTTCCTGATTGCCACTCAACAGCAGCCAGTTGCCACTCAACAGCAGGCAGCGAATCAACATGACTCGCTGCCTGCCTTCTTTTTGCCAACGCATTTTTATCCGTCTCGTTTTCAGCGGCGGTTCTTTTTGTCTAGGTTGGCGTCCAGGTCCGCTTGGGTGACCGTCGACTCGACTCCGCCCTCGGGCACCTCGTGCTTGGCGACCCACAGCAAGCCATTGAGCACGACTTTACGGAAATCGTCGTTGCCCCAATTGTCATGGAAATGGCCACCGGTGAATCCAAGTCCACGGCCACCGTCTTCGCGATTGACAACCCACATCATTGCTTCGGCGCGGCCCTGGTTCGCTTGGATATGTTCGTAGGGGCCTCGTGGGTAAACGTACGGGCCATTGCGAACGTCATCCGAAGGCACGGCAACCAAGATCGGTTGAAACTTAAGTCCATCGACTTCTGCCGGCTTATTTCCCGCCATGTCGCCCACAAACCGCATGTTGAAATACCACTCGTCTTTGATTTGGAACGGCTTTACCCCGCGGGTGATAGGGTGGTCTGGAAGCGTGACAAACATCGGTTCCCAAAACGGGTTGCACGAGAACATGTGTTCGTAGTGGCCGCCGATCCAGTCTTTGAATTCTTCGCCCGCCTGATCCGCAATCACTTCCACTCCGAAGTGCATGAATCCGACGCCCACTCCGTTTTTGACCCATTTGTCGATCAGCTTCAAACGACGCCCCTCTTCCTGGACCACTTCGTGCCGGCCGCCGCCATCCATATAGAAAACGACTGCGTCGGCATCCTCAAAAATCGATTCGTCTTCGGGCCAACCGTTCAATACGACTTCGGTTTCCAAGTCTTCGACCGACGCCAAGCTCTTGGCCAATAGTTGCACGCCAGCGTTGAATTCGTGCATCCGAGGCGGGTGCGATGGTTTGCCCGCAACCAGCACGAGTTTTGCAGTTTCGGCCGAAGCGATGCCAGTCAGAAGGGTGGTCGTTGAAAGAGCGAGTGCGAGAATCGCCGAACTAAATAGTCTCACGTGTGGATTACCTTGTGGGAGTGAATCGAGCTGCCGGTCGGCACCCAGGTAACCGCCCTGCGTCCGCACCGGAAAGCCTATCATAACAAAAAAGCTTCGATCCAATCATGAATCGAAGCTTCGTATTATCAACCGGTTAAGCTGAAACGCGGTGGGGGGGGGAGCCTCACGCAGGATGATTGGCGAGGCCTATTCAGCTTCTTTCTTTTTCTTGCCTTTACCCTTGCCTTTTTCTTTGCCCTCGGCTTTTCCGGCCGCCTTCATGCGGGCGGGGAGCTTTTCTTTTTGCTCGGCAGTCAGTACAGCAATGGCCTCTTGCATGAACTTTTGGCGAAGCTCGGCCACCTTCTTCATTGCGTTGACATGAGCTTCCGAAAAACCTGCCTTGGCGTCGACTTCGGCTGCCAACTCTTTTCCTTTCTTGCCTGATTCTCGAGCCGCCTTCATCGCTTCGGCTCGCTTCTTCATCAGTTCTTGGGTAACGCCCGCTTCCTCGCGAATTGCGTTGCTCTTTTCGTTCATCGCCTTACCCAAGGCTTTGATCTTGGCGGTTTGCTCTTCCGTCAAGTCAACCGCTTCAAAAGGTTTCAGCAACTGGGCTACACCTGCATTTTTTCCGCCTGCCCGCTCGCCTTTCTTTTTCGGTTTGGCATCATCTGCGGATGCCGTTACGACCAAAGCCAAAGTCAAAACTAAAACACTCAACATGCGTCTTTTCATGACTGCGAACTCGCCTAAATGTGGGGATAGGAAACCGGATCAATCGCCGATTTCGGATTCGCAAATTTTAGTTGCCCACTCGATCCAGCGTCTACGGCTTGCGGCTCAATTTTTCAAAACAGTTGAGTCAGCTTGGTCGTTGTCGTGGTCCTCGGCTTCCTCTAACGGCAAAACTTCAGGGGGCAACGTTTGCCTTTCCCGAAGCCATGTCGGAGTGAACAACAGCAGCGCAGCGGCCGCCAGGATCACCCAGGGCGAGCTGCCGTCGCTTGGCCAAAACGCCGCCGCGTGTAGTGGTCGCCAAAACAGGATCAACAAGCAGAGCGTGATCGGCATCGCGATTGCAAAGCGGCCAAGCATGTCGGTCGACTTGGGCAACACGCGGCCTAGACCCAGCGTGATGCAGGCTCCGACCACCAGCACGGCTGCCAATGATTGCCAACCCAATACCAATGCGGGGACAGCAATCATCGTGATCAAATCGACCAAACGAATCGTTGATTTCCCCAGCGGATCGAGCTTAGGATCCGCACCAATACACAAACCGCGAGCCAAGCAGCGTCCCAAAAACGTGGCGGCCACGAGCGCGGTGATCACTCGCATCACGGCATCGATGTGCAATCCATCGCCTCGCCAATTCGCAGGCACTTGCATTTGCCAGGGCACCACCATCGCCGTTGGAAACATCAACATGCCGCCGACAAGCATCACCGCCGCGGTCGTGCTCAGCCGTCGCGGCAGCGGGTGGCCGTCCATGCGAATCAGCCCCATCGCCCAGCTGAGCGCAATTGCGATCACGTGATACAGCAGCGTGACCAGCACCGCTTGATCCACCATCGGGACCCACAACGGTCCTCCATGCCAGTGTTGGTTTTGATACGGCAGACTCAAGCGATAGATCTCGGCGATCCCGACCAAGGTGATGCTGATTCCAACCGCCGCTTCGACGATCGGATAGCGAGGCGAGATCGGAAGCCGGCAGGTGCGGCATCGTCCACGCAGCGCCATCCAGCCAAACACCGGGAAATTGTCGCGTGCCTTCAACCGAGTATTGCAGCGGGGGCAATACGATCGTCCATTGACGCTTTGGTTTCGCGGCATTCGCCATGCGACCACGTTCAGAAAACTGCCAATCGATGATCCGATCCAGAATAACCAAGCCGCGATCGTGACGTCCATCAACCGAGTCAGGTACAGATCCGCTGGGCTGTAATGCGAAGTGCCTCGCGATTGCCACCATGCCACTACGAAGACATAAGCCGCAGCAATGCAAGCGAGCGCGGTTGCCAATACGAGGGCCCAAGGAATTGATCGTCGCCTACGTCCCACGTCGGGAGCCTCAAACTATCACGGGAAATTGGAAAGCTGGAAATTGGAAAACGCGAACATGGAAAACGGTGTGCACCGCCGTGCTGTGCATGAATGTAGCCGAAGTCGCTCGGCTTTGAACCGCGAACCCCCGGAAACCGAGTGAGCGGTATGTCACGACGCTCAGGATTGTCCAAATGGAAAAACGGCGGCAAGTTCACGGTTGGAAGTAATTGACCGCAACATGCTACGCTGCGTAAGCTTGAGTGGCTATCGCTGCTTTGGAGGGCAGACTTGTCGTTCGGTATGCGATTTTCGACCCAATGGAGTCTCTTTTGCGTCGTTTGTTTTTTTTTAGAGCCGTGTCGGATGGCAACATCCGGACTTCTCGAACCGGCTTGCTCTGTCTGTTGATCTTCTTTTTGATCCGTCCGGTGACGGCTCAGGATGTGCCACCGCTACAGCTGACCGCGCCCGGGGATGCGAACTCGCCGGGGACGAACACGCCAGATAACGTGGATCCCCAATCCGCCCGCCCCGAGTCGGCCGGTCCGCAATCCGGCAACCCGCCACGGGAAAGCGGACCCGCAGCCCAGGCCGCCTCTGCGGCCGACCAAGTGGACGGAGTCTCGTCGCCCGATGCGAATGCTCCGTCGATGTCCAGTAATCCCACCAAGCCCAACGGAGTGGCGGCGTCCAATGGGATTCCTGACCAGCAGGTGCCCAGCAAAAGTGATTTGGAAACGCGGATGCAGCTAGTTGCTGCGTCGGTCGATTTAGATGATGCGCTGAAGGCTCAAATCACCGAGCTGCTTAAGAAGGCGATCACACGGATCGACGAGGCGAAGGTGGCGGCCCAGCGAATCGAGTTGTTGACGCAGCAGTCGACCACCGTCGCCAAAGATCTCAAGGCCGCCCAGGAGCGACTTGAAAAATTGGCGACGCGTCCCGTCAACGAAGCCGTTAGTTTTAGCGAGATTCCGCTGAACCAGTTGCAGGTCCAGCATCGACAAGCGTTTGCGGATCTCGCTGTCTTGGATCAACAGTTAAAAGCGTTAAACGATCAAGTCGATTTCTGGAGCAAGCGGATGGCGGAGCTGCCCGACTTGATAGCGTCGTCGCGGTCAGCGCTGGTCGAGTCTGAAAAGCAATTGAGTGAGATCGCCGAAGACGATGCCGATCCACTTCAGACGGCGCGGCGCAGTTCGTTGCAGGCAAAAATACTGCAATTAGAAAACGACTTGGATTTGTTCGATACCGAAACACGCGTGGCCGAGGATGCCCAACGACTGCTAGCCCTTCAGCGTGACGCCACTGCTCGCGAACAGACACTGAAACAAAAACAAGTCGAAAGTTTGCAGTCAGCGTTGGCAAAAGCCGAGCAAGCCGAGGCGATGCAAAAGGCCAGCCAGGCGGTCGAAGCGGTTCAGGCCGCGGACCAAGAAATCAAGGATGCCGCCGAAATCAATTTGACGTTGGCAAATCGTAAAACGTCACTTCTCGAAGAGCTCGAGAAAAATCGCAAAGCGATCGTCGTCACTCGCGAAGAGTATCTTGCACGTAACGCTCAGTTCACGGAAATCCGAGATCAAGCCGAAGCGGCTCAGTTTTCCGAAGAGATCGGGATGCTGCTTCGCAATGAGAAAAATGAGCTGCCCAGTACGTCGGCGTATCACCAGGAATCACGCAAACGACGTGCGGCGATCAGTGAGTTGACGGTCGAGATTTTGAAGTGGGAAAACGAACGCCGCAAACTATTGGACCTCGATGCCGCTGTGGATCGCTATATCGAAAATCACGCTGGGTTGATCCCCGGGGACGATCGCGAGCATGTCGAAGACCAGCTTCGCCGCGTTTTTAACGATCGTTTGACACTCTATCGCGAGCTGACTGAAATTGCCCGCAAACGACTGAACCGGTTGAGCAATTTGGAAGTCGAACAGCGTCGTTTAGCGGACTTGATCGACGAACACGCGGCCTTCGTTTCCGAGCATGTACTGTGGGTGCCCAGCACCACGCCGATTTGGTACCGAGCGGGATTCTCGTGGCGCGAACCCTTGATGGATGCGTTTCGATTACAACCATGGAAAGACGGATTGATGGTTTTGGTTCGCGATATTCGCGAAAAACCGCTTGCCACGGTGCCGATTTGGATCCTGGTCGGTTGGTTGCTGTTTTCCCGCGGACGTATCAAGAGCGAGATAAGCCGCTTGGGACACGAAGCATCACGGCCCAACGCGACACTGTTTGCTCCGACCACTCACGCGGTGCTGATGACGATGTTGATTGCCAGCCCCGCAGCGTTATTTGTGTTGTGGATCGCGTGGCGATTAGAAAGTGCAACGCTGATCGGTGAACCGCTTCATCTGTTTGGCAAGGCATTGCTTAGCGGCAGCATCTTGATGTACGTCATCGATTTCGTTCGCCATGTCTTTCGTACCGATGGGGTTGCCCAAGACCATTTTGATTGGGATCTCACCGCGACGCATTTGATTCGCCGCGGGTTGGTTTGGAGTGCGCGGGTGATCGTCCCTTGCTCGGTGATCGTGATGTATACCGAGCTCCGAGGCGACGAGTTGATGACAACCTCGATCGGACGGCTTGCCTTTGCTGTCGCGATGATCACCGGAGCGGTCATTTTGTGGGGTTGGCTCGGTCCTCGCAGTACGATTATGGCTCAGATTCGTGCTTCCGCAGATACCCCATCTGCCAGGATCGGAATCACGTTGGCGCCATTGTTGGCACTGATTCCGTTGGTGTTGTTGGCGGGGTCGCTAGCGGGGTACCACTATGCGGCGGTTCAATTGTCATGGCGGGTGGTGGTTTCGGTTGGAATCGTTTCCTTTTTGATCTTTGTTCGCGCCTTGCTGATGCGGTGGTTGCTGATTACCTATCGGCGTGTTGCCATCGCACGCGCCCGAGAACGCCGTGAAGCGTTGGCGCAGGTCAAGGAGGCGACTCCCGAAATGCCAGCGGATGCCGTCGAGATGATCGAAAGTGCCGGGCATGTCCAATTATCCGACCTCAATCGCCAAGCCCAGCGTTTTGTGAAATTGGTGCCGATTCTGCTCGGCGCGATCGGGTTGTATTTGACCTGGAGCGAGTTTTTTCCGGCACTCGGTGTCGTCCATCGTTATCCACTGTGGTTGAACGTGCATCTGTCAGCCGAGTCGGATTCGGGACCGGTGTGGGTCACGCTGGGGGACTTGGTCATGGCGATTGTCTCGGTCGTATTGACCGTAATTGCTTGTCGCAATGTCCCGGGATTGATGGACATCACACTGCTTCAGCGGTTGCCGCTGGACGCTGGTGCCCGCTATGCCGCCAGCGCGATGTCACGCTACTTGATGATCTTGGTCGGTGCCTTGGCGGCGTTCCATTTTATGGGCGTTAGTTGGTCAAGTGTGCAGTGGTTGGTCGCCGCAATGACCGTGGGACTGGGGTTTGGTTTGCAAGAGATCTTTGCGAACTTTGTTTCGGGAATCATCCTGCTGTTCGAGCGACCGGCGCGCGTTGGCGATACCGTCACCATTGGCGATGTGACCGGGACCGTCACGCGAATTCGGATTCGGGCGACGACCATCCTGGATTGGAATAACAAAGAATTGGTGGTTCCCAACAAAGAATTTGTCACGGGGAATCTGGTCAACTGGACGCTCAGCAACGCCAGTTTGCGATTGGTAACGAGCGTCGGTGTCGCCTATGGCAGTGATACTCGTTTGACGACGAAGTTGCTTTACGAGGTAGCCGATAAAAACAGCTCGGTGCTGGAGGATCCGCCGCCAATGGTGATTTTTAACGAGTTTGGGGACAGTACACTGAATTTTGAGCTGCGCGTGTTCGTCGGAGGCGTGGCAAGTTATCGTCGCATAAAGCACGAACTGCATATCGCAATTGATGACGCGTTTCGCGAACACAATATCGAAATCGCCTTTCCCCAACGCGATCTGCACGTACGTTCAATTGACGGAGTCAGTGCTGCGATGTTGGGCAGTAAGCCGATTTCGGATCTTCCCGGCTAAGCTTGCCACGCATCCACAATGAACTCGGTTCCCGCTCGGGTTGTGATCGAGCGATAGGTTGTTTGTTTTATGGGGGGCTCTGCATGTTGATTCCCAAGATTCGTCACACTGATGCCAACGCCCATCCGCTGCGTCCGCAGGGCGATTATGTGCTTTATTGGATGATCGCGTTTCGGCGAACGCGATCCAACTTTGCACTACAGCATGCAGTCGATCGGGCAAAGGAATTTGGCAAGCCGCTGATTGTTTTTGAGCCGCTTCGTACTCGCTATCGATGGGCGAGCGATCGGCTGCACCGCTTCGTGATCGAGGGGATGCGTGACAACGCCGCAGCGTTATCAAAGAAATCGGTGACGTATTATCCGTATGTGGAACCCAAGCCGGGAACGGGAAGTCCACTGCTGCACACGTTGGCCAAAAAAGCGTGCACTGTTGTCACGGATGAATTCCCTTGTTTCTTTTTGCCGGACATGATCGAAGCGGTGAAAGACCGCATTCCGGCGCGGCTGGAATTGGTCGACAGCAATGGGGTGATGCCGCTGCGGTTGCCCGACCGCACCTTCACCGTCGCTCATAGCTACCGCCGCTGGATGCAGAAAAATATTCTCGACGTGCTGTTGGAAATGCCCAAACTGGATCCTTTGTTGAGGGTCACGTTGCCGCAACTCGACTCGTT
>NZ_JBFHFD010000053.1:0-23453 GCF_041583735.1 Novipirellula sp. | reverse complement strand
GTTCTTCTCCGCCAATGAGAATCGAGAAATTAGTATTCGGATAAATCGAGGCGTCGACGACTCGCAACGTCGTGCTTGCCGGATTGTTATCAAGACCGACCACGGGTGCCCCACCTACCGGAATCACCTGAACTTGACTACCTGCAAGATGCGTTGCAGCGGTCGTCCCGTTCTCAGCGCGTGAGATCGTAAATTCGTTATTGACCAAATCCACGGCGCTGACCAACATGTCCTCGCCGTCAACCCGAATCGGGAACGGCGCGGCAGGGAAGACGCTGGCGTCATCGACTTCGAGAACGAGTGCCGTCGGACTGATATCGAGCGTTAGTGGTGAACTGAGTGTCAGATTGCTACTGGCGCTCAGAAGGTCGGTTACCGTCAACGCGGAACTTGCGGTCGCCGACATCGCGGTGCTCAACAGCGACGTCGTTACTTCGGCAACCGTCGCGGTATCAGGGTGCGTCGTCGGCGTCGTATTATGAATCCCGCGTGTCACGGTGAACGAATTCCCGACACGCGAGGTCACCAACATCTGCTCGTTTTGAACCTGGATCACAAACGGTGTCGCAGGCCACTGCTCGGTAAACGGTTGATCCGAAACGTTCTGTACTTGAATCGTCTCGGAAATTCCTGCGACAGGTGCTGTCAGAATGGGTTGCAGTAGCGCGCTGACGGCGCCCTGATCCTTCTCGAACGACAACGTGAAGTTACCCGAGTAGGCATCCGTCGAAATTGTCTGTTCTTCGTTCACACTCGCGGTGTAAGGAGCGTCCGCCTTAATGGGCTCGGTCGTCTGACGCGTCACTCCGTTATCAAAGGTCAACGTAAAGAAACTATCACCCGACGGCGCCCCGCCCACGGTCACCAGTTGAGTACCGTTGTCCGATTCAAACGCATAAACTGGATTCCCGTTGGAATCGAGCGCAACCACCTCACCACTGCTGGTAATAGCAAACAGCGTATTCGCGTAGGCACCGTCGTTGACGTTTTGGGGGCCAAGCGCGAGTCCTTGGAAGCTAAAGGGATTTCCTGCGGAATCAAAGACTTCCTTACGATTGATCACAAATCCGTTGTCCGGGTTGATCACAAGGAATTCCCCTACATTGGTAACGCCAAAGAGGTTGCCGTTACTGAGGAAATTGTCGAACGAGAGCCCTGTGACACGTCCGGTAACCGGCCCAATCGCCCCGTCGTCTCCGCCCACCAACGGAATCGTCACGACCGTACCACTGGCCTGGAAATTGCGACCGTTCGTTCCCGTGTTACCACTGGTGATTACCGCGGTGACCAATTCACGAGCATTCACATGATTATTGATCACATCGACGATATCGCCTGCGGTCGGACCTCCGTTGATCGCGCCATTGTTGTCACGGGTGTAGCGAATCCGCAAATTGACCACTGGTTTCGTGGCAGTAGAGCTGGATGCACTTGTCACCGCTGCGCCGGCGCCGCTGTTCACTTGCTCATAAGACACCACGACCGACACATCATTCCCACGCTCACCGGGCAATTTAGAGCGAAATTCAATCGTAGTGGAATTGACTGGATTGCCAGAATCACGCACTAAAAAAGTCTCGGACGCGTTGACCACATTTGTACTTTGGATATGCCCTAGGTATCCGTAGCGAGGTTGGCCACCCGCAGCATTTCGTGGCGACGCATCTCCATTTTCACGTGCGCGATACAACTTGGATGTACCATCGGATTCACGCACAGAGTAATAAACGTTATAGGTCGGCACCGGGGCGTTGGACGGTCCCGTGGTACCGGTACGCTCGAACGTAAAGGCGTCCACGTCATGCGAAATCGTAAACTGTTCTAATTGATCCGAAACCGCTGGATTGGCGTTGTTGTAGATATTCGTATTGGGGGTAGCGCCATTGCCCGGGATGTTATCGTTTTGCGTCGAGATGAACGAACCATCGGTGGGATTGATCTTTACCAATTGCCCGACGGTACCGACACCATTTTCTAACCGGATATACCCATACATCGCACCATCACTACGGATCACGATGTCTTGTAGATCATCACGACCAGAACCCACATTCTGTTTCAATCGCGTGAGGAAGTTCTGAGCCTTCAAGATGCTGGCGGTGTAGAGATTGTCATCGGCGCTATCGCCCCCGGAATCGGTCGAGACGTAAGTCACCACATCGGATAGGTCAAACGGGATCACATGGCTAGCGAGACTAACCTCGTCGGTGACGTTAAAAATCCCGTCGGCCTCGGTAGGCATAATGCCAACCCCTTGCGAACGATAGCCACTAATGCCGATATGGTCTTCGACGATTCGCGTGACCGAGTTGACCGGTTCAAGCCGCATTAATTGATTGGCTTGGCTTGGATCGGCCTGAAACGCTCCCATCAACGCGGTTGGCAATTGCCGATTGCTCATCACCGCAACATAAAAATATTGATCCGCAGCAACAGGCGAAAGATGAAACGGTCCGATGAACGGATCTTTGTCGCCCAGCGAACCACGACTTAAATCGTCGACCGACGGATCGCTTCCAACCGGTTGGTCGCTATCGACATTGGATTCACGACTGACATAAACCAATCGTCCTGCGTTGTTATAGACCGCTACGGTCGTATCCGCACGAACTGCTTTGTCGGCATAGTCCATATCCAGCACGACCGACACCGTTCCCGGACCATCATTGACACCCGAGATCGTCTGAACGCCAACATGGTTCAATTTGAATCGGTACCAATCGATATCATTGTTGTCAGAAAGAACGCCAGACAAGCCAATTGCGGCCATGTCTGTTTCAAGTAAGTTCACCAGTGTCTGAGCTTCAGCAAAGTCATTGTTGTCAACGCCTAGCTCTCCTGCTTCGGCGACCAAAGGACTGTGTGCGGGAAGACCGCGAACATCAATCGCGGTGGAAGCGAAGCGGATATCGGAATACTGTACGGTCGACCCAGGAAATTCATCCTCTTGCTGAGTACGAATCTGCAACTGGTATTGCCCGCTACTTTCACCGGCAAGCGTGGCGATCGGATTGCTGCCGGGTAAGGATCGTACCCGTACAAAAAAGACCCCTTCGCTACCAGGCACGCCTGGCAACCGAAAGTAAAGTCCCGGATCGCGGAAATTGTGGCAATAAAAATCGCCGCCCAAATTCGGATTTTGAGTCAACGTTGCAGAGTTCAAATTCCCAGCAAAGGCTGGGTTCGATGAGCGCACCGAACGGGCAAGTACGGTTCCGTTGGCGTTGACGATTTCGACAACCGCATCCAAAGCGGAATCGGTCCGATCGACATCGATCCAAACATCCGTTCCCGCGATCCCACTGAAACTGTACACGTCGACGTCACTGGGATCATCTGGGCTGATATATCCCTGAACCTCAAAACCTAAGCGACGATTCTCATCACCGCTCTTTTCATCGGGCGCCAAATTACCGAGAAATTGTGCCGATGGCCGATTTTCGTTAATTCCATTTCCCGCGGTAAGCGGATTTTCTCGCTCACGGATGATGGCAACATTTCGATCGTTGCTCCATTCGTCAAAAATCATGCCACGCCATTCACCAGGAATACCCGTTGACGGATTGAGCGTGTTGTTGGTGTTGGTCATCACCGAACCATCTGTCCCAAAACCTGCACCGACGCTGTCGTCTCGCAAGCTTGTCATGACAACGGGATGCCCCGGCGTTCCCAACACATGAATCGAGCCTCCGATTCGATCGATCGTCTCGAGCGGCGTTCCAGTCGCCGTAAATCCAGCGTTCGGCCCAAATAACTTGATCACCAAACTCTCCGAATTGCTACTTTGCAGACGCAATCCACTGACGTGATGATGATTATCGACCGTAATCGTGCTGTTGAGCACATGCACGATATCGGTGTCGTCCCAAATTCCTTCGGTGGTCAAGATTTCGCCCCGCACGAACATTCCATTCGTGCTGTTATTGTCGAGCCGATTCAGTCGCACCAAAGGACCAAAGTTGTCATCAAACTCGCTGTAACGTTCCGCCGCTGCGGTGCTGCGGCCATGGTCGATCCTGTTTTCGCTATTGAGCGAGTTTGCATTGATATGGATTGCGGCTCCCGAATTGTCGACGATGCTGTTGTCGACGATGGTGGGCTGGCTGCCACGAACATAGATCACGGCGTTCGCATTTTGACCGCGACCGGAACGATTGCCCGATGCGCCTCCTCCAGCATTGTCCTTCAGAACACTATTCGTCAGCCGAAGATCGGCTTGATGCACCTCGATGGCATTAAAATTCGCCGATACACCTTCGATCGGTGAGTCACCCCCGGCGAACGAGATCAACGCATGATCGATGCTGCCAAAGGAGACTTCGCCAAAGAACAAACCGGACCAATCCCCTGGGGCCCCGACGGTGGATGGATTGCCATCGGTATCAAATGTCCCGCTACCACCGTAGCGATCGTCAAACAACGACGTGAAAATGACAGGCCGGTTTTCGGTCCCTTCGGCAATCAATGCCGACGCACCGCGTTCGGCTTCGATACGCGCATTGCTGAGCTTTACGACTACCCCTGGATCAATCATTAATCGTCCTGCGGCACGCGCATCACGAGATCCGACCGCATTAATAAAGGGTCCACCTGGGTTACCCGCGATGATCAAGCTTTGGGTAAGAACGTGGGGAATATCGACATCATCAAAGCGTCCCGGTACGTCGAGTCGATCGATCACCGAACCACTTGCAATTTCCACGCGAACAAACAACCCGTCGATGCGGTTATCAGCTAGGAAATTGCCATAGACATCGGGACCGATTCGGTCCAGCGAATCGTCAAAACTATCGGGGCTTGCCGAAATCGCCGCATTCTGACTATTGGAAATGTGATTGAAACTGAGCGTGGGTCGCGCATCGACAATATGAATCGAGGTGAATGTCAGGGATTGCGAGTTCACGGCCACCTTACCACCACCATTGTTAATATCGGCGTGATTAACGTAGCTCAGGAAAATCCCACGATCTTCGAGGTCCGAATCTTCTCGGATCACGATTCCGCCAAAATCACCGGACGCCGCAGTGCCAATGCCGTCGGAGTCCCCTCCGAATGCGTCGTTATGGTACGACCGCATGTAAACGGGATTAACGGGTGTGCCCAAAACTTGAATCGCAGATCCAGCTCGACTAATCCCGATCGACGAAGTCCCGATGTCGATATTTGCTTTACGCAATTTGATCAACGCACCGGCATCGATCATTAGCGTAGCGCCTTGAGGCACCATCAAATCCAACCCGTCACGTAACGCAACACCTGAGTTGTTTTCGCCGATCAAGTAGGGAGTATTGTCGTTGAAGGTCGACAATTTGCCGTCGAGTCCACCGTTGCCAACGATGCGAATCAGGTTCGGAGCCGCTAACAGTGCTGGTGTGTTCTCAACATCCAGCGTGTCGATATTCGCCAATTGAACAATTCGCCCGTTTTGCGAAACCGTGACCCCCGCACTCAACCGCCCGCCCGACTTCGCAGTGTTGATCGCAGCTGCAATCGTCGCCGCGACGTCGTCCGGGGTCGTGGCCGCACTGATGTCAATCCGGTCAAGACCTACGCTTCCAAACGTCAATGTCAACTCAGGATTGATACCATCATCAATCGTGATGATGTCGCCAGTGCTGATATCCGCAATCGCGTTTTTGGGCACGACAATTCGGGTCGCCGCTGCGGTTACGGCACTGCTGATGGTATCGAATGGATCCAGTAGCGAACCGTTACCGTCAGCAGCAGAAAGATTCGTATCGTTCGCGCGATCAACGAAAATTGTGGTGCCAGGACTTGCGGATTGGAACCAGAACGAATGGACACCGCCGGGAGTGCCGTCGCCATCGCCGTCGATTAGCGTGCCATCCGAATCTCGTAACGCCGCGTCCCCACGGTTGGCTTCAAACGATAACTTTAGTTCATAAGCCCCATCGGTCGTCCCGCCGCTGCCGCTGTCGGGAACGCGTGGATCGTAATCGTCATTGCCAGTGCTAGTCACTCCGACAAAATAGGTGCCTGGCTGAAGGTCGACTTCAAGAAACGCATCATGTCCAAAGTAATGATCATTCTGGACGACCAACTCGACCTTGCCACCACTCGTTTGGCGATAGAGTGTGAGGACGCTGTCGAGCATACTTGGGTTACTGAGCCGCTCGGCAATGGCTTCCGCTTTAAATTTCCCAGCATCGTTTAACTGGAACTGGTAAAGATCGATATCGGTGCTGTTGGGCGGTACGATTCGCTGCAAATGAACAATATCGTTATCGCCTGGCAAAACTTGCCCTGGCGCAGCAATGCTGCTCATTGTCGCGGGCAGTTCATAAGCATGACCTAATCCCAACGCATGCAGTAGTTCGTGCGTCATCGTTTCGGTGAAGCCATCGCCATAAGTCGACGATGTTGGATAGACAAACTTGTTTGCCGTAACGGCTGCCCCGGTGAAAATCCCAGCGACACCCGAACTCGGGCCTAGCCCCGATGCAACAGCTCGCAAATCCCCTTTCCCCACGCGAAGTCCCGCATTGGGTGCCGTGGAATCGACCTCAATAAATTCGTACCCCGATTGACTTGCCAAGACATCAAAAATCCCACGAATAATCTCGCGTTCCCGAGCGGTGATCTCATTGGGATACGAAACCCCGTTAGAGTCGGTGCCAATATTGGCAGGGAAGTTGTAGCGGTAAACGGTGATCGGTTGCGGTGTGCTCAGCGCTGTACCGCTGGCTCCGATGTGTTGTTCACGCTGAATTTGACGATGCCCAGGCTCATCTTGGCTGCCTGGATACGGCGGCAAAGGCACATTTTGGGCCGAGATCGTCGAAGCGACCTTCACTCCTGCGGCGCCTAACACGCCCAGCTGGGTTGCGTTATGAATCGAAGAATTATCGTCCGACACAACGGCACTGATATTCGATTGAATCTCCAATCCATAGGACCCTGTCCCGGATGCACTGAAAATCTCGACCACATACTCACCGGCCGCAAGAATCGGCATCGAATTCACGACGGCCCCGACGGCTCCTGTGGTCGCCGCGGCCACCACGGTCGTTAGATCCGCGCTCAACACCCGAACGCTGAGCGCCATACCTGCATGAGGCGAAGCGTTGATCGTCAACTGGCCAGTTGCATCGATTTGCACTCGATAGCGATCAACATCGCTGGCGTCATTATTAAGCCCGTTCGCATCGCCAAGAAAGCCGTCTTTGGTGTACCCGCTTTGAATCGTCCCGCTATTCGCAAATAGCGACCCCACATGAATGGCACCGCTGTTAGCAGTCGTGCCATCTGCAGAGTATCCGACATCCAAACGATACGTCCCTTCGGGGATGTCGCTATCAAAGGTCAACGTCACCGTGGAAGCTGCGTTATCGTACGCCGCAGTGGCCGGAACGAGCGTGACGTCGTCTGCGGTGGACAATGATCCCGCGGTGTCGACGAGTCGGAAGAATTTTGGATCGTTCGCGTCATCCGAATCCAGCGTTTGACCATCAAAGTGAACAACGATGGTGTCCTTTTTCTGGCTCAGATCGCCATTGGTCAACCGCTCAATCGGTTGAGGCACCACGGCGACAACTTGTGCGCCGCGATCGAGCCGAAATGGCAAGGCATAATTGACGCCGCTATTGAACGCTTCGCCGGCGTTGTTCTCCAGTACAGCTGCACCGGCGCCGATGATTTCGATGCGATAGGTGTCATCGGGGAACGAATTTAAAACGGCAGCGGGATCGCTCAGGTCGTCGGTGGGATTGTGCGATGCGGAACTAGCAGTCTGGAACACGATCCGCTGTAAATCTTCGGGATCGGTGCTGCCGGGTTCGTCGAGCCCCACATACCCCAATGCAATCCGTTGTTCGTTACCATCGCCAAACGTTCCGTCGCCACCACTGCGAACCAAACGCACCGTGTTGGCGTTGATCGTGGACTCTTTCAGATCCGCGCCTCCCTTGAACAACAAATTGAATTCGCGAGGTGCGATATTCAGCGTATCACCCGACTGCAACAGAGCTCCTGCGTCCGGCCGAATCGCAATCAATTCGGGCCCCGCCAACAAACGACGATCTTCAAGTTGCTGAGTCAGCATCTTGCGTGACTGGTCGCGATGATGTTGACTTTTTCGGGAAGATCGACGAAGGGCTTTTTTTCCGAGAAACGCGCGAAAAGGTCGGAGGGTCATAGATCTATTTCCGGGAGGATCGAAAATTGCAGGGGAGGCTTTTTTTTGAGACGAGATGACGTCGCACTATTACAACATATATTCGTGCACTATAGAGTAATCGGGTGGTTAAGAAATCCACCGTTTGATTCCTACAACTAAAAAAAAACGTGTAATTGATTCGTGTGCAACTCGCCGCCACTGCCGCTCGGATTACGAAAGTTCCCTTATTCTGGAAACTTTTTTCGCTTTTCTTTTTGTGCTAGAGGAGGAGCCGCTCGGGACGTCTCGTGCCTATCCCCCAATCGTGTGTGGATAAGATGACACACGGCAGAGAATCAACCAAAGACAGCGATCTCAAGCCCCAATCAAGACGCCACTTTGGTGGCAGAAATACCCACCCTCAGAAAGCCTCCAAACGCGATCGGTGGGGCTACAAATTAGTGGGGGTGGTTGAGCGTGGGCGGAAGCCTGCGATGAATTAAACGTGAGTTGAAGATCACTTTCATTGCGACCAACAACAACACGTTGCCAGTGTGATCGGCAGCGTGAGAAAGGGGCACGTGAGAAAGGGGCAGACTTATAAAAAAAGAGGCAGACGTCAGACGACGTCTGCCTCCTCTCCTATTGCAAACCCGCGGCGTTGCCGCTGCGGTATCGCTCTTCAATCAACGCGAATACTTGCGGCATCACTCAAAATCGAGAAAGGCTGAATCGAGGGCCGAAACGGTATCGTCCGACCCGCCGTCCGCTTCTCGTTCGTCGGCAATCAGATCGACCGCATCGCTGTCGATCCAATCGTAGGCATCCAGATCCACACTTGAATCAAACACCACGTCCGCTGGGGAATTGTCGGCTCCAATTGCGACCGATTTATCAGGACGTGGGGCGAGCGCGAACGCCGAATCGGGCTCGGCCATCACCGCCACCGTCTCGCTCGTCATCAACGCCAGCGGGGTTACCGTGGACGCAGCCGCAACAATACTTTCGCCTTGCGCCAGCTCGCCAGAACCGCTTGCCGGAACCGGACCGCGAAGCATCAATTGGTTGATGACTTGCAACGCATCCAAGGCCGAGATTTGACGATCACCAGAGACGTCAAAGTAATTCGGGCCTTGATCCCCGGGTTGAACCGGGATACTCGAAACGTTGCCTCCGGCTAGCATCAGTTTGTTGATGATCAACAATGCATCCAACGCGGAAACGTCACCATCGGCGTTGACGTCCGAAAAATCATTTGGATTTTGCAGTCGGCTCGCAACAACCTGAACGCTGACGGTCGCAGGCGTACTGAATCGGCCTTCGTTATCCGCGATCGAATAGGTAAACGAATCACGTCCGACAAAACCGGTCGCGGGGATGTAGCGAATCTTTCCATCGGCAAGCGGCACTGCGTCGCCACGACCTGGGGCCGAGACAATTCGAATGCTCGCAAGGTTCAGTGTTCCGTTCTCGTCGCTGTCGTTCGCGGCAACGTTAATCACGACGGCTTCGTCGACAAACGTGCCTGCCACATCCGATTTGGCAATCGGAGCTGGATTCGCATCAATCGTGATCACAGCAGGAATGCTACGAAGTCCAAGATTGTCTGCGACGGTGTACGAGAACGTATCTTTACCCGAGAAACTGGCGAATGGCGTGTAAGTGATCACCCCATTCAAATCAATTTGCACCGAGCCGAACACAGGCTGTAATTCGAGACGCACCGATGCCGGGTCAATTTGACCGTCGATATCCGAATCATTGTCCAAAGGACGGATGATCGTCGATCCCGAAGCGGCAAGCACTGGATTATCCGCCACCAAAGTCGGAGCGTCGTTGATTCCATTGATCACCACGCGAACCACTACCGGAGCACTGAGCACGCCCGCGGCGTCACGCACGGTGTACGAGAACGAATCGGTCAAGCTCTTGCCGGGTGCGAGAGCCTGCAACACCGATGCTTTCAGCGGGTTGTAGGTGATCGTCTGCGTCACAGCATCAAACTTCACCGTCGCTCCGCTGACCGAGGTCGATTCCGCCGGCATGACCAACGTCAACGACTCGCTAGGGTTGGTCAGCAGATCGGGATCCCCATCGTTAGCGAGCAACTGGGCTGCTGAAATCGTCAGCACCGTGTCTTCGTCCGACGGATCCAAAACATCCGACAATGGTCGTGGCGGGTCATTGACTTCGCCAATCTTGATTTGGAATGAAACCGGTGGCGAGATTGCTTCGCCGGAATCGGTTGCATTGACAACCACGGTCACCGCACCGACGGCATTCAAAGCCGGAGTAAATCGCAACACGCCCGATTCGCTGATCACCGGAAGCGACGCAAACAGTGACTTAGAAGCTTCGGGCACGGTCACGTTAAAGACGACCGTTTGGCTGCTCTCGTCCGCCGGTCCGGGCGAAATCTGCGTTGCCCACACGGCGTTATACGGTCCGCTATCTTCGTCCACGGTGACATCGCCCGCGTTGGCAAATGTTGGCGGATCATTAACCGCCGTCACGCTGATGGTGAACGTTTGGGTGTCCCCCACGGCGTCGTCACCGATCGCAGCGTCGGTCGGTCCGTTGTCACGAAGCTGTGCAGTAAAGACCGCTTGCCCTGCGGCATCCGGTGCCAACGTGTAGGCCAGCGTCGCAGACGATCCGTTGATGATCGCGTTGGGCGCGACCGAGAACAGCGACGTATTTCCACTGATCTGGGTGATAACAAACTCGGTCTGCTGAGCTTCAATTGCTCCGGCACCTTCGAGTTCGTCGGTGGCACCGGCAGGTCCGGCTTGGACATTGGTTGCCCAATCAGGAACCCGTACGACGCCTCGTCCCAATCCCGTGTCCTGGTCTTCGATCGAAACCACGTCACCTGCACCGCTAAAGATGGGTGCATCGTTGACGGGCAGAACGTTGATCGCCACGGTGTTCGACGCGATCCGTGGGTTACTGCGAACCGTGCCGCCGGTCCCCACATCGACTGTCACGCCATCATCCGAGACGGTGTAGATGATCGAGTCGTTACCGGTGAAATTCGCACGTGGTTTGTATCGAAGTGCGACCACTTCGCCGCTGCCGCCGAGCACTTGCGTCAACGTACCACCGTTGAGCGAAGTGACCGGAATCGGGGTTCCAAGCGATAAAGTTTGATTTCCACCTGGGGTAACGTTGGAGGCTTCGTTCGCGGGTCCGACCGCAAACACATCCAACAAGCCTGGGTTGGTGCTGTCACCTCGAACACGAATTTCGACTTCGCCATCTTCAAGCATCGTGAATTGAAGTGGAGTCACAGCAGGGTCAATCCGGGGCGGATCGTTGACCGGTTGGATCTCGATCGTCATCGTCTTGGCGAGCGACGAAATCAAGTCGCCTCGAGTGGCATTTCCAGGCCCATTGTCGGTGGCAACAATTTCGAACTGGAATTTACCAAACGCATTGGCTGCCGGACGGAATGTCAAGCGACCATTTGCGTCAATCGATGGGAACTGAGAAAAGAACTGTGCCGCTTGATCCGATGCAAAACCGAGTGAGGTCACCGTAAACGTGACGTTTTGTCCCGTATTGGGGTCAATTTCATCAAACGCGTTAAACGGAGGTCCCGCGTTAATATTAAACGCATAGTTATTGATCGTGACGGCCGCTCCGTCCTCAGGCACCTCGATACTAGGTTGGCTGATCTCAAACTCGGGTCGGTCGTTGACCGGGTTCAAATTCAAACGAACTTGATTGATCGATGTCAAGCGATCCGGCACCAGCGATCCCGCAGCAAGCGAGTAGGTTTCGTTGCCTGTGCCACTCTTGTCACGCACGGTGTACGTGAACGTGTCGGCAGAGCCAATCGCGTTATTGAAATTGGTTGGGGGAACGTAGTTCACACCAATCAACACACCGCCGCTAAAGACGCTCGTCAATTGACCGCCCAACGCGGTGGTTTCAGGGAAATCAAACAGTTCGAGTGTTTGGGATCCCCCAGGCAGTGCCGCGACTTCATTAGCCGGCCCCGGTGTAAAGACATCCAACAACCCGATTTGGCTGTACCCCGATGTTGCCGCCGGGCGGTTGATCGGAATAAAGAACGCTTGCGACGTGTCCCCGAGTGCTTGCGTGTTGTCTTCGCGAAGCGTGTAAGTGATCGTGCCATCAAAACCGACCGCATAAGCTTGGTCGATGATCGGGTTCGGGCCTGCGGGCACAACCCGGCCGCTGGTACCGAGCACGCTCGAATTCAATCGCGGAGCATCGTTAACGGGTCGCACATTCAAGACAAACGTTTTGTCAGTCGAGCGTGGATCATTGAACGCCGGATTATTCGGTTCCGCATCGGTCGCTCGAACGACATAGGTTGCTGTACCGAACTGGTCGGGCGCGGGGAACACTTCCAAACTGCCATCGGCCAACACACGTGGGCTCTGCAACATCAATCCCGCAGGAACGGTTGAAAGCGAATCCACGATCGTAAACGACAACGTCTGGACGTCAATTTCATCAAGTGCCGTGACAGGACCTGGTGTTTGGTTAAACACAAACGCGGGAATCGTCGTCGAGAGTGAATCATCACGCTCGAGCATATCGACCACCGGGATCGTTTGGAAAACCGGAGGATCGTTGGTCTCGGTCACCGTCAACGTTACCGTCGCTGGCGTCGTCGAGCGTTCATCAACCAGATCGCGATCCGCGATGCCACCACCGAACACGGTCGCGCCATCATCAGCAATCGTGTAGGTGAAGAAGTCGTTCGGATTGAACGGCGTTCGTTCGTTGTAATCGACTGGCGGTGCGTAGGTTCCGCTAACAAAGGCCCCGTTGGTGAAATTGAAAGTCAAGATCCCACCAATACCGGTCGTCAACGTCAATTGTCCGCTTCCGCCCGCCAAGCTGTTCACATCGACGGTGTTCGAATTTGATGCGAACGCAACCACGCGCAGAGCTTGGTTTGTCTCGTTGTACGGAGCGGGCAAGGAGGCTGCAAAATTGCCGCCACGATTCGGTTGCTCGCCCACCTTGCCGTTGATCAGATCGGCTGCGGTGAACGTCAATACTGCAGGACCGGCGGGTTCAGCAACTTCGTCCAAGGTCAACGACCGATTAAATGCAACCGGGACATCATTAACAGGTTCGAGGAAAATCGTCGAGGTCACGTTGGACGTTAGCGGAGCACTCGTTCGCGTTCCATCGACCGCCTCGTCGACCCCTTGGTCAATCACCGTATAGGTGAACAACACTTGTCCATAGACATCCGCGGTAGGTGTGAACAACAAGTCGCCGTTTGCACTCAGCGTCAGCGTTCCCAAGGTCGGATCGAACAAGGCAACGGGGTTAACCAAACGGATCGCGCCGTCGTTGCCACGGATAGCTTGATTTTCGTCCGCAGCATCAAGCGGTCCGCTCGAGTCATTTTCCAGCAAGAAGGCCGCTGGAATCACCAGCGACTGATCTTCGGTAGGTACCGGAGCGGTTAAACCACGCGAGGTGAAATAGTTGACGTAGGCAGGATTATCGATCGAGACCGAGTCAGTCGCCAAGAACGGTGCGTCGTTCTGTGGCGTGACCCGAATCGAAGCGGTTGCTACCGTGGTCAATGGATTTGGGAAGGCGGGATCGATCGTTCCATCGGACAGAACCAATACGCCATCATCCTCCACCGTGAACAAGAATTCGTCCAAGCGGAACTCGCCCGGTGTCGGAGGCAAGTTGTCACTGTTGAAGTTCATTTTGGGCGTGTACTGAACCGCGATCAGCGATCCGTCGACGTCAAACGTCGCCGTTAACGATCCGCCTTCGACGGTAATTGCCGTGGTGGACGCGTTGCTTTGATCAATCGTGGTTCCGGTAGCGAGGTCACCGCCGGTGATTGAAACCACTCGTAGGGTTTGATTTGATTCATCAAACGGAGCTTGAGGTATTGCGGGATTCTCATGCCCCGCTGCACCGACAAGCAATTCAGCCGCGGTAATGGTAAGCGTGGTGTCCTCGGTCGTGACGAACGCTTGATTCATTGCCGCCGGTGGATCATTGACCGGAGCGATGTTGATGGTGACCGTCGCAAACGTCGAGACGTTTGTCGCTTGTTGACTGACGTTCTCCTGGGTGCTCAGACGATAAGTGAAGGTGTCCTGACCATAGAAGTCTTCATTCGGCGTGTATCGGAATTCACCGGTAAAGCGGTCGACCACTTCGATCGTTCCGTTTTGCGGCAATGCCCCAAGGAAATAGCGAACCGGGAACAATTGGCCCGACAATCCGGTGTCGTTGTCAAACAGCGTTCCTTGAGCCCCACCGGCTAGAACATCCAGAACCGTATCCTCGACGGCATTAAACGAATCGTCGATCGGCGTGGGCAGGGCGACGCGGCGAATCGAGATTGGGTAATCTTCGACTTCGCCTCCGACGGCGACTCCTGTAGGCCCAAGGTTACCTTCGGCACTGATCCGGAATCGCATCCACGTTTCGCCATTGATGGCGGCCGCATAGGCCGTGGTGTCTCCGGCAATCGTCAGCAAATTGCTGCCTTGAATGACAGGCGTTCCTGCAAAAATCTGCTCACTCGACTCGAAGGTCCCACTCTGGTCAAAATCGATCCAAGCGTCTAGCAGCCCAGCTCCGATGACATCCACATTCACGTTGGCTCCCGCAGGGTCCAACGGGTTGATGTACCCCAGCGTTTGCTCGGCAGTAACCGCATCGGGTCCTGCACCGGGGATCGCAAAGACTCGGACCGCCGAGCCGTTTGGTGCGGTGTAAATCCCGGTCGCTACCCCGTCTTCGTCGTCAACGGCGGTAATTGTCAACGAGTTTTGCTGGCTACTATCGAGCGATACCACGACGGAGTCTCCCGAAGCGGCGACGCGAGTACGGATCGCGGTCAACAACTTCGCCGTGACCTCTTCGACCGTATCGGTCAAGTTAAACGCGACAGCGACGTTGTTCGAACTTGGCACGAGGTTGCCCGTAATGAACTCGAGCTTCGTGACCACGCCACCAATATCAATCGTCAGTACTTCGCCACCGCTTGGAACCGCATTCAGCGTCACACGTTTGGTCGCGTTGGCAGCTGAATTGACGATACTGAACACAGCATTGGACGAGGTGACCGACACCGAAACCAGATCGTCATCGGACGCAGGTGACGGGTTGCCGTTGATATCGACATCGACAAACTGACCGAGTCGAGGCAGACGATTGTTATTGATCGTGTGCCGTGCGCCAGAATCGCTTAGTAGAGTCCCGTAGGAGGCCGGTGCATCGCCATAGTCGAGTTTGACGTCCGGCATCAAAATCGTGAAGCGAGTTTCACCGGTCGCTCGGTTCGGTTGCAACGGGTTGCCAGCCAAGTCCGAGATCGCCCGGATCGTAGAACCGTCGCTCTGCAGCGCATCCTCGTTGTTCAAGATGATCTGGTAAGTGGCATCGGGACGCCAAATACCGCTGATCGGTGTCAAACGCAACGTGCGTGTCGCCGTGTTGTAACCGATCGTGTAATCGATCCCTGAAACCAGATCGACCCCATTTTCGATCAACACAATTTGGTTCGAACCGATCGTGGACGAATCAGGACCAATCCCAGAGCCTTCCGTGATCAGAATTTCAAAGAACTCATAAACGCCATCGGTCAATTGCAAGAAGGTTTGGCTGGGGTCGACATCGATGTTCGCAGCATCGTTGTCGTTGGGCGAGATCAGCTGGGCTTTGGGGCCCGTCGTATCGGAGCGATCAAGCGCACCACGATCAATATCGACGTTGTTGCCTTGACCGGTACTGGTCGAACTGTTCTTGCGAATCTGTCCCGCCAAATCGCGTTCGCTGACCACGATCGGACTCTGCGAGATCCCGACGGAATTTTTCACCGAGACGATCGAAGGACGATCGACTTGGCTCTCGATGCTACTGTCAATCAACGGGCTGCCGGCGGCCGGATAGAAGTTGGGGCTACCCGCGGCCAAATCAAATACGCCGACGTTGGGATTGACGAACAAGGGACCTGCCGGATTGACGACCGCTTCGGTACCAACCCCCGTTCCAATGACCGTTGTCCCATTGCCTTGATACAGCGTTCCCCGCACGACCGTGGGGCCTGCGTTTTGCGAGCGAATGCCGATCGCGTTGTCGACAAGCACATTGTTCAGCAACGTCGGTGCCGCACCGTTTTGGATCTGGATACCGGTGCCCGAGTTGAAGACGGTATTGTTCACCACTCGCGAGAATGCCGAAGGACCTCCCGACGTCGTATTGCCGCCCAACAAGATCCCGTTGCCATTGTTGATCAACAAATTGTTCTGCACGATCGCCCCTGGGATCAGCTGCTCGCTGTTGATCGTCGGGAAATTCTGAACGGCGCCTGGCTTCGGACGATCTCCTTCGTCCGGCACCTTGTTGCCCGGCCCTACATCGCTGGCCGACAAATTCAGCGCCGTTCCCGACGAGAAGCTAATCACGTTCGAATCAACGATGAATTGACCTTGGTCGCGATGCAGGTTCTGGTCGCCGTTATCCTCACCGAGCACCACGTTTCCGCCTGTAATCACACCCAACAAATGAGTGTGTCCGCTCTCGGGCGAGGTGAAATCGATACTGCCTAGATTGCTTGCCGCGGCATAGCCGTGGAAAACAATGACCGGATCGGTGCCATCGGTAAGCGTGCCACTACGAGTGGTGGCTTCCACGCCGAGTGCCGCGCGAACCGATCCACTATTGATCGCGTTGCGAATGGTCTGAGCCACCTGAGCGGCGGTATCCGAGACTCGATATTCGATGACAAAATTCGTCGAGTCCGCAGGCGTCGTCAACGCAGACACCGTGACGTCGTTGAATTCGAAGCGAACCGTTTCGAAGCCGTTCGAGATCTCGAAGGTATCACCATCCACGATCTGGCTGCCACTACTTTGAACCACCATGTTCAAACCATCAGCGAGTCGCTGATTCAGGTCGAATCGAAGATCCTTGCCGATATTATTCGCACCCAGGTACTCTTGTCCCAAGCGAATTTCAAGCTGATAAGGCCCCGCGGTGATCTCTTGCTGCACCGGTCCAACGATCCCGGTTATCGGGTTGTAGTACCGAGCTTCAAAGTAAGGGTTATCTGCAAGCGCCGTGCCTTGCGTGCCGCCGGTAAAGCTTTCACCGCGTTCGGCCAAGCCGATCACGATATCGTCGATGTAAACGCCGTTTGCCCCGCCCAGACCGCGTGATCGTTCGCCGGCCCGCAATAGCCCCGAAGTGCTGCGGCTTCCGGTATAAACCCCAAAGTCGGATCCAGGCAAGTTCGATCCAGCCGCGTTTTCACCATTGATCAGCGTCAGTGGTGTAAAACCGCTTGACGAAGCAACGGGTTTTCCATCAATCGACACGTGCAGCGAATAGCTCGCTCCATTAGGGACTGCGGCTCCGCTGATTCCGCCTGCCATTGCAAACGAATTATACGCGGCCACTCCGATGACATAGGTACCGGGTGACAAGAACGTGTGCTGAAGAAAGGGGTCGAGACCTGCACTTGGTCCTGGATCGTTTCCTGAATCATCATCGTCATCCGTAGCGAGGGGATTCCCGGCCGAATCATACAGATGTAATTCCAGATCAAATAGCGAATCATCGATGTCGAACGTCGCGGTGGCTCCTGCCGAATCGACCGTAAACGAGTAGTAGTCGTAAGTGCCGTCTCCAACGCCTTGAACGGTCAAATGAGGTCGAGCCAGGCTGTTGGCGATATTCGTATTGAGCGACTGACTCCACGACTCGCCATCCAGGTTTTGAGCCGTCGCAAGCGTATCGTTTCCTGGCTGCGACACGATGCCTTGGGCGCTCGTTTGGCTAATGGCTAGGTCGTATAGACGCACCGCGTTGGTTGATCCCACAACCGGGAAGGCCGCAAGACTTGGCGCGGCATCGAGATAATGAATCTCGTTGGCCAACGCGAATTGGATCGCGTTACGCACCTGAACGGGATTCATTGAAATGTCAACATCAATCGCAACGGCGGTCGCTGCGACCCCCGGCGTACTTTGGATCAGCGATTCCAATCCCGCAAACGTGTAGGCACCAACTTGGGTTTCACTATTGAAATTAACCAAAGCGGGTTTGCTTGGGCTTGAAACGGTCGTGGTGGTCAGATCACCATCGGCGGCGATGAACGCAGCCACTTTCTGAGCCACGTCGGCTGCGGTGTCGGTTGGCGAAACACTGATTTGCCCCAACCCCGCAACTCCAGGCACAAGTTCGACGATCGTATTTCCGTCGGGTCGCTGCAGCGCAAGCGGAGCAGTGACTTGGCTGCCCGCAGGCATCTGGACGACTAAGCCGAGATCAAACTCAAACGATTTGGTCAGCGTTGGCAATACATCGCCTTGATTGGTCACAAGCCGATCGGGCATCTCGCCCGAGACAACCAAGGTTTGACCATCGGTCAATTTGTGGCCGAAGATCGCTTGAATTTCGCTTTGGTCAGGCCGCGCTTCCCCAGCGGTCGAAAACTCAAAGCGAATTTTGACATCTTGTTGTCCAGCCCAAGGGCCAAGGTCGATGCGGGCTTGGCGGAAGACATCGTCGTCAAACAATTCTTGCACAAACCGTTGTTGGAAAACGTTCGTGTAGCCATTGCTGCCGATTGGATCGTACTCGTGATCGGCACCGCGAATATCGTCCCATACACGATTGTTGATCGCATCGTCAAAGTTATTCGTCGCAACGAGTTGCCATTGACCATCGTCACCGGCAACCATCACACGCAACGAATCACGCATCACGTCATCGAGCCCGGCATCACTGTTGGTCGTGACATTGTTGTCCGCGTTGGTGTTCTCGGAATCGAGCAAGTAGGTGAAGTACAACGTTGGAAGATCTGCGGCGCTAAACCCAGAAAGGTCCAACGTGTTGCTTTGTACGCTGCCGTGTGCTCCCCCGAGGAAGTTGTATCCCGAGAAACCTTGAAGATCGTCGGCATCCAAATCGTCGTTGCTGTCGGAATTGTCACTCACGCGGCCATCGCCATCCTGGTCCAAGTGCGACAGATGATTGAAGTCGTCGCTCAGATCATCGAATCCAAAGCGAAGGGATCCGCCGCCAATCAGACTGGCACGATCATCAAGCGAGTTGACACCATGACCAGGCTCGGTTCGTAGCGTGTCACTCAGATGCCACAGCGTCGAATCGAGCGAACTGAAGAACAAACCAGCAAACTCGCCCGAGGTCGACGTATTGTCCACTAGGATGCTGTCGGCACCGAATTCAAAGATAGGCTGTGCCGTGCGAGTCGTTAAATCGAAGGCGTAATAACGCAGCGGCGTCGAGGAACTGACGGGGGTTCCAGGCGTAGTCGCGCGTCCGACGCCGAAGTACAGATCGGAGATTCCGATCGTATCGTTGACATCACGGAAATTCTCTGGCCCCAAACTGACGCGTTCAAACACCAATTTATTACCGTTCGAATCGGTAATGAAATCGACGCCGGCAGTATAGTCAACGCCTTCGACCGCAAGCGGGTCATCGGCCACCGTTGGGTCGACGATCAGCGTCGCGATTCCACGGATGTCCCCGCTGGCATAGGTGCTGTTGCTGTTTTCGCTAAAGCTAGCTTGCCACACCGCCCCGGTATCGGTAAAGGCATACAAAAATTGGCCACCATTGATGTCGGTCACCAAATCGGTAACGTTTCCGGTGGGCAACCCCGTGTTGGGCGAGTCCGTTGGAATTTGAATTTGGGCGACGATATTAGTACCGGCCCAAGGGGTTTCCGGAGGAAAACTGAAATTGGGGTAGTTGTTTTGGATTCGTGGATCCAACGGATTTGCCGATTCAAAACCGCCGGTCATATCGCGACCCGCACGACTGATCGCCGTTCCATCATTGGGGTCAAGTCGATAGATCAGGTTATTGGCATCCAGATTTGGTTGCGCCGCCCCGATCGTATCATTGGTTCCATTCGTGCCGACATTGGTTCCAGTAAAGGTGCCACGATTGGCGAGTCCATACAGGTAACGAGCTTCCGACGTACCGCTGCTGTAATACGCCAGACTGTCAAACACCATTCCTTCGTCATCACGATTGTTGATGGCGACAGGCGGATTCGCATTGTTGAGCGCCCATTCGTAGGTTTCGATCCCCGTCGCCCCAATCGCCGTGAACACTCCGTCGGCGCTGACGCTGTAGGTTGTCGACGTATTGGCATCGTTTCGCGTCGCGTTGCCTTCATTGCGAATGGCGATGATGTCACCGCGAGCCGACTGGGCCACCGCGCCGATCGGAACCGAAGTCGCCTCTTCGATAATCGCATCGTGACGTCCGGTGAATGGATTGTAGATCGACAACCGCGATGCGTTGTTGCTATTCTCGCGAATCGCCAACAATGGAATGTCGCCGAACTGCCATGGAATGATGTTGCTACCGTCGTTTTCAAAAACAACCTGCAGCGACTGTGTCTCCTGATCGGCACGCGGCTGAACCGGCGTGCCTTCGCTTGCGTTGTTGTTGGTGGTCGGAGCGTAATCAAAACGATCGTCGATGATCAGCACGGTGGGATCGAGCGGTTCGAGCCGAGCATTGGTGTTCACCGGATTGATCTGAGTGAACTGAGTCATGTCGGCGGGCATTTGCCCCGTCGTCCCAACGATCACTTGATAATCACCATTGGGGTTCAATTCCAATGGTCCGATAAAGGCGTCACGGGTGCCTTGAGATCCCCGTGAAAGATCGGACTCGGTGGTCGGTTGGCCCGGCACAATCGGCGTGATCTGGTCGTCCAAGATGTTCGAGTTCGTTCCAATCGCAATCAGATTATTGCCATCGAACAGATACATGTTCGTATCAGGTCGGGTCAGACCATCGGCCCAATCGATATCAAAGACCGTTGAAACCTTGTTGGGCGTTGGGTTGAGCCCCTGTAGCGAATCACGATCGACGGTGAAGGTGTAGACATCGACGGTGTTATCAGCGACTCCGGCGATCGAAATGGCACCGCGATCGGTATTGCCGAGACTGCCCAGGTCGATCGTTCCGCCCGGATTAAACAGCTCGCCGGCCAATGGCGAATGTGCCGGTAATCCAATCGCAACAATCGCATCGGTGGCATAGCGAAGGTCGGCGTAGCGAACCACGCTGCCTGGGAATTCATCGGTTTCGCTCAGTCGGATCTGGAACTGATAGCCGCCTTGCGTGGTTCCGCCCATCAAACGGCTTGCATCGATTCCGGCCAACGAGGTTAGATTCGCCGCTGGGTTGCTGCTGCGAACACGCACATAGAACGTGTTCCGGGTTCCAGTCGTTCCTGGCAAGACAATCCGCATTCCCGAATCGCCATCGTTTTGGCTAAACAGATCGCGATATTCACCGGTCGCATTGACTTCGGCGTCATGGTCCAACTGCATCGGCAACGCATGCCCGTCACGCATCAGATTGCTGTTGACGAAGGTCAATTGACCGGCCAGCGATTCGAATCGCGAATCCTGGCTCAATGCCAACACACGACCTTCACCGTCAAGCAGTTCTAGGACGGTATCGAGTTGAGCATCAGTGCGATCGACATCGAACCAAACCATGGTCCCCGCAGTGCCCTGGAAACTGTACAAGTCCTGATCTTGGGGGGCTGCGATAGCACCATACACCTCGAAACCAAGACGGATATTTTCGTCGCCGGACTTTTCGTTTGCCGCCAGCGTTCCGAGTTCTTGGTGTTGTCCGACGTTGGCGTTCAAGTCACCGACACCGCCAATTCGACCTTCACGCTCGGTCACCGCCGCGACATTTCGATCATGGCTATAGGGATCAAATTTCAATCCTTGCCAATCACCCGGGCTGGCAGCACCTGCGCCGCGCATCGTATCGGTTTGCACCTCGCCACTTGGGGTGAATCCAGCACCGACGGTATCATCGTTGATGCTCGTCATAACGACGGGGAACCCAGGTTGCCCCAGCACCATTAAACGTCCACCGATTCGATCGACAATATCAAGAGATCGGCCGGTCGCCAAAATCTCAGCACCGTCCACTTTGACGACCAACGACTCCGTCGAACTACTTTCGATTCGCATTCCGCCAAAGGTGTGCAAATCGGGGATTTCGATATCGCTGTCTAAGACATGGACAATGTCGGTGTCATCCCAAACCACTTCGGTGGCAAGCACTTCACCGCGAATGACCATGCCATTGATTTCGTTGTTTTCCAACTGGTTGCCACGAACAACGGGCCCCTGGTTGGCTGGCGGGACCGAGTAACGGTCAATCGGTCCGGTTTGCCGACCGCCATCGCTGCGCAACCCGGAATTCAGTGCGTTGACATTGATATCGATCACGCCGCCGTTGTTGCCGACAAATGTGTTGCCAACGATGGTCGGCTGCGCCGCGGTGACATGAATCGTAGCAGCCGAGTTCGGTGCAAAATCACTTCGAGCACCGATTTGCGAGCCGCCGGTCCCATCGTCATTTTGCTCGAACACGCTATTGGCGATGCGTGCTTCGGCTTGATGAATCTGAATCGGATTGAACGCCGCGGTCCCACCGCCGACCCCGGTGATTCCACCTGCAAAGGCGATCAACGAGTGATCCAAACTGAGACGACTTGTCGGCGAAGCATAAATCCCGGCCCAGTTGCCGGCATCACCGCTGCTGGTCAGATCGCCGTTGGTATCGAAGGTCCCACCCGCACCGTAACGATCGTCCGCACGCGAGGTGAAGATGACCTCATTCCCCTCGTTCCCTTCCGCTAACAACGTGGTACCGAAACCAAGTTGAATTCGCGCACCTTGATTCTTGATGATCATCCCTGGATCGATCACCAAGCTCGCATCCAAGCGGCCATGTCGCACCGTCGCAATACTGACGTCGAGCGTTGGTGCAGCGGCCGCAGGAGCTGCCAAGGTATCGGTGTAATCACGCGAGGATTTGTCTAGTTCGGCGACCTTCTTGAACGGGCCTCCGTTGAAACTGCGATACAGGACTCGGCCAACATAGTTGCCAGTGGCTGCGGAAATGTTGGACAATTTGATGGCACTGCCCGATGCAACTCCCGTCACCGATTGGGCAAGCGACCCCGGACTTTCAAATCCATAGGCATCGATGAAGGTGTAGCTGTACTGATAATTCCCGCTCGCTAGCGAACCAGCACCAGGTTGTTTGGCCAAGCCAATAATCGGGCTTGGGCGTTTCGATTCCTCGAACAATCCGCCCGGCGATCCATCAAGCAGCAGATTCTCACCGAGCACGTGGACGATATCGGTGTCATCGAAGCGGGCCGGAACGACCAATTGCTCAAGCGATCCACCGGTTGGTGTATCGATCCGAACGAACAAACCATTGGTTGCATTGCCGGTGATCAAGTTGCCATGGATGCTCGGGCCGACTCGGCCGTAGTCCG
>NZ_JBFHFD010000052.1:0-23587 GCF_041583735.1 Novipirellula sp. | reverse complement strand
CCAACGGGCTCTAGACGCCAGTGGAGCACGATCTGCGACCCAACTCACACGTCAGCCATCGTAAATTATACACTAACCGCCGTTTTCATTATTTAGGGTGCCGCGAAGCGGAATGAGGACTCGCCAGAGCGTGGATGGTTGTTGGCCAAACGCGAATCACCACCTTCTGGCGAAGGTAGCTACGAGAAAATGATTTGCGGCGCCCTCGTTTTGACGCTAGCCACGGTTCCATCCCCTTTCGCCAACATCCGCTATCACTGCGAATCTTCCGGGGAGGGTTTCGTAGCTGCGGAAAACTGACGTGGCATCGACAGCTCGGCCAGGCTGGCAGCCTGGACTACAATTTTGGCGAAGTATCCGCCGTTTCGGGGGCTCTTTGATAATGAACGCCACTTTCCGGCTTCCTGTTTCTCTGGCCCCCCCCTGCTTCTGCGGGAACCGCCCCGCTTCTCCTGCAACCGAGCTCTCGACCGATGAGTCACCCCAGTAAACTGAAAAAGCCGCTGCTGTATGGCCTGATCGGCTCCGTCTTGTTTGGCGCCGTCCTGGGCATCTTCTTCGTGTTGCGGAACACCTGGAGCTGGTTTGAGGTCCAAGTGGTGATGACGACAGTCGTGATTGCCGCAGCCAGTCTGTGTGGTCTCGCCTGCGACATGACCCGCACTCCGCATGGCCGCAATTTGCTGCCGTCTGCCGGACTGATTCTGACCGGCATCGCCGCCGCGTTGCTCCTGTTGGGGATCTGGACCACCAACGACTCGGAAATCTTCTGGAAAACCACCACTTGCTTGTCGATCCTGGCGGTCACCACCGTCCACGTCTGCCTGCTGTCGATCGCGAAACTGGCCAGCCGATTTCGCTGGGTCTATTTTATCGGCAGCCAGATCATTTTCGGCTACTCGCTGCTACTGTGCTGCGTAATCCTGGGCGAGATCGATTCGTCCGCCGTCTGGCGACTGATCGCCGCGATGTCGATCGTCGTTGCCGCGATCAGCTTGGTGATCCCGATCTTGCACCGGATCAGCAAACTGGACCGCAGAGGCACCGCGGTGCTTGGCCCGATCGAACAACGCAACATTGCCTCGATCGACGAAGAGATCGAGCGACTCAAAAACCGCATCGCCGAACTCGAACTGCTCAAATCCTCCAGCCTGCCGCCCAATCCTTTAACCTAAAAAAAAACCGGCATCCCCGCTTCGCCATGTCACCCGCCCGGCGCAGCGGGGAGGGTCGGAAAACGAGCCTTCAGCGAGTTTTCCGGGGAGGGCACCGTTGCAGCGGAGACCAACGCACCAACGAAAGCCTTGACGACTTCCGCTACGCATCAAACGCACACCCACGTTTCGCTCCGCTGCGTCGCCATCATTCCCGCACGCCCCGACCCCGCCCGCCATTCGGTCTATCAATCCGCCTCACCCGAGGCGGCAAACGCCCTCTTTCGTTCTGCAAACAAACCTCGCGGCGAAACACTCGCCCCCCAAAACAACTCAACCATTACAAAACGAAAGCATTAAATTCGCATTGGCCTACTCAAAAAACGCTGCGAGCCATCGCGGGATGCAATACATTGAAACGATTGATGAAGATGATTCCAATCCAATTCGATGGGGCCGCGGGAGTAAAGCGATGAAACATTCAAGCATGTGGCCACTCGGCATGGGGGCTCTCTATTTTGCGATGCACTGCGTTTTTGCGCTGCACGGCGTTCCAGCCGCAGCTCAGGCCCCTGAACCAAAGTCGCCTCCGGACCCGAGCGACCTGCTCTCGCTGGTGCTGATCCAATCGGACCTGTCGGACGCGACGCAAACGATGACGATTTGCGATGCCGACGAAGACGGGTTTATTGACGCTGTGGAACGCAAACGACTGCCGTGGCGTGACGAGCATGCCACGTTCGATCTGAATCACGACGGCAAACTAACGCACTTGGAAGTCGCCATCTATCTCGCCAATAAACGCGACTCGTTGGGGATCACGCAATTTGACCGCAACAATTCTCAGGTCTTCATCAAGCGGCACGACAGCAATCGCAACGGACAATTGGATGCCGATGAAATCGCCGCCGGCTGGCCGCCCGATCCGTCGAAGTTTGACAAGGACGCCGATGGCATCATCACGGTAAGCGAAATCGCCGAGCAATTCGCCTTCAACCGCGAGCTCCGCCGCGAACTGGGGATCGAAGCGGTCGACAACATGAGTGCGATCAAGGTGATAAAGAAGTTTGATAAGGATGGCGACCAGAACCTGGACGCCAAAGAATTGGCGGCCGCCGGATTGCCGCTTGATGCCCGCGGGCACGATGACAACGGCGACGGCAAGCTGAACAACATGGAGCTGGCGATCTTGTTTTCAAAGCATCGGCGAGAACTGGGGCTCAGTAAATCGGACGGCGTCAAAGCGAAACGGATCATCGCGATGGCCGACTACAACCAAGACGGCAAGATCAGCCAAGACGAAATGCGAACCGGTGCGTTCTCAGCCGACGGCGATGCAGCCCAGCAGTACACTCGATTCGACGCCAACTCCGACGGCACCGTCACGCTTGGCGAAGTGCAAACGTACATCGCCAGCGAGCGAAAGCAGCTCGGGTTCAGCGACGAGCACATCGCCAACGCTCGCCGTCTGCTGTTGCGTCACGACACCGACCGATCAACGTTCATCGAACCCGCCGAGTTGTCGTCTGACACATCCGGCCCCGGCAAACTGCCGGCATCAACCATGAAAGCAGCCGACGAAAACCAAGACGGCCGCCTGTCGCTCCAAGAGCTCGCCAAACATTTGGCGAAACAACAATGACCCGCAAACCCGTAGCGAAACTTGTCAAAAGTTTCGGCACCGCCAGCATCCCACGAAGCTCTTGCCACGCGTCAGCGAACCGAGAACATTGAAAAGGGAAAATTGACAATTGACAATTGAAAATTGCTGACCCCTCAGCCACGGACGTGGCGACAGCATTTAGCCTTGGGCGTGAGCCCAAGAATCCAAGAATGCGGTCGAACCGAATTCGCAAAGCCCCGATAGGGGCGACAGCAACCACGACGCACGCAATCGGCTAACGCAAAGCCGAGCAACATGCACGCACTCCCATTTTTCAATTTACAATTATCAATTTAACTTTTTCAATTCTTCCCTACCCCGCCTAGCTGCTTTCCGCATTGGCGGGATTGGTATGCAGCAGCACCGGAGTCCCACACGTCTGGCAATCGCGATAGAAGCAATTGGCCTTCTTACGAAGCTTCGCCTTGCCGCTACATACCTCACATTTTTGCGGCACCGTCCTGGTCGCCTCACAAGCCCGACAGCGGAGATAGTAGCCGTAACGGCCATACAAAATCTCGACGTCCGTTGTCTTACAATCATCACACTGGACGGCAAAGGTCGCTGCGGTGGTGGGATTCTTTGCAGATGCGACTTCGTTCACCGTCGCCACCTGCTTGGAGACCACATTCGGCTTCGCAGTTTTCACCGCCGCACCACCTCGGCACTGGCTCGTTAAAAACTCTTTGATCGCTTCCATTTCATGGTCAGTAAAGGCGGCAACTTGATGTCCTTCGAGTTCTTTTGTTTTCTCCTTGCCCGCCGCCAGGAAATTGACTAACCCATTGACTCCTTGGGATTGCTGGTAGCGGTTCGTCTTTTCGACGATTTCTTTGACCACCCGCTCGGCCTTCATCAATTCAGGCGGATTGGCGCCGTTTCGCTCAATCACTCCCTGATCCGAGATCGCCACAAATACGGTGAACCGTTCGTCACCAAAATAAGGCTGGACTTTTCCAAACAGCTTTTTTGGCCGCAGCGATTCCTTAGTGTCATTGAGTAAGTTTTGCAGCAACTGAGCCTGCAGTCTCCCCTGCTCGATTGGCGACCGCATCCCCGCGCGCCGGCCACCGGATGTCCTGACAAATTCGTGGTGCTCGTTGACTTCGACCGTCCCCGTCACCGACTTGCTCTCGACGATCACGAAACCAAAACGATGCATCACCAGATGATCAATCTGTGCTCGTTCGCCATTTCGTTCATACGTGACATCATTAAACACCAGCACATCAGACGACTCGGCGAAAGCACGACGCAAGAAGAACGCCATTTGTTTCTCTGCCTCGAAACCAGCGTTTCCCATCGGGTCTGTCGGCCGGGCGGATTCCTTTTCTTTTACGATCATCGGTGCTCTTGGATTAGCAAGTGGATGCAGCGGCCCCCGCCGCCGCTCGATTGAAGACGTTCACGGTAGTGGACGAGGCAACGAGTCCCCGCCCTTTTGTAACGCCGTATTCTTGTTTTGGTAGTGGACAACGCAAGGAGTCCCTGTTTCAAGTTCGATGCCATGGACGCAATGGGGCAACACCACCCAACCAGCAAGACACAGCCACCCGCTTGCATCCGCACCGCAGCCCAACCATCACTCCGATGTTGACGGCGCGATCAAGCTGACAAATTCGCCGATCACTCTCAGATCGCCGGCCTGTTCAGCAGACACTTGGATCGGAGCGTAATCCTTGTTTAGTGGCTGCAGTTCAATCGTCGCATGTTCCCAGCCATCGTCAGTAACATGCTTGGTCGAGTGGTATCGTTTGATCGTGTACCGACCGCCCTCTTCGGGGTCCACATGCGTGTTGACCTGCACGAGCAGCAGTTTTCCTTCACGCGATCCCACGTCAATCGGACGGAACAAACACCAAGCCCCTGTCGGAATCTTCGGTTCCATCGAATGCCCCGTGACGCGAGCGGCAAACATCCCTTCGGCCAGCCGCCCATTGGGAACCTCCATCCAGCCGATCGCCGTCGGCACTCCCTCAGGCCCCCATCCGCCGGCGGCAATCGAAAGGTCGTAAACCGGTGCATGCGTCGTGTATTTCGCTGCCTTCGGCACCTCAGGCACGACCACATCGGCGTCCGCGCCAATCGCCTCGGCGGCATCTCCTTGGATCGCCCCATCAACCGGGCATGGCGACACCTGCCACTGCCCGTCCTGATTCGTGAATTGCACATGGAAATTCGTTCCCGGCAAACCGGCATCGGGCCCGAACCACGATTTCAGCAAGTCGCCAAGCTGGTTCTTTGTTTCACCAACCGGTCTCGCTACGTTGCAGGCAATTTTGACGAGTTTAAAATCCCATAACTCACCGCTGGGAAGCTTTGCCATGATCGGACCGGTGGGACGCTCTGGCAATTCGCTCCTGTCGGGTAGGAAAAGAATGGGGCGTCCGTTGGTATGGGACACCTTACCATCGAATGTCAAATCGCCAGACACGCTTTTCACCAGACGACGACTCTTCGCGTACGCTGCAAGACGCCAGTCAACCAGTTCTTCGGTCATCGACTCAAGCGAAGAGTGCAGCTTTTCAGGGCAATCGATGCGGAACCGAAAGTGGTTCCCATCTCGCTCAAACCAAACTTTCTTGTTTTGAGTTTCCAACCATCGCCCGATCGGCCATTTGATCCACCAATCCGACCATTCGCGGTCGCTCGCGTTCTCGTGGTCAACCGCGTGGTTATCACCAACGAGGTCACGCTGCAGCACCTCATGGTGAAGCATAAATCTTCGGCACTGCTTCGAAAGTTCGCCGAGATCGATCCCCGAGAAAAACTGGCCCGAATCCAACAGTACTCGTAGCACGACCATCTTGTACGACTTGTTCAAACTAGTCGTCTCTACCGTCTTTAACCAATCACTAAACGCTGCAAGTGTTTCGCGTTGCGGATCATCTAAATCACCTTGGCTCTGAGTAAATCCAAACCAGCTTCCCTCGCCTGCCCCCATCGTTTTTGGCAAATAGCCGCGTGCAAACACTTCTAATGCCGTCGGACGGCGGCCCAGCTCGTCTCGGATCGCACGGTAGCCTTCGATCGAGGCAGCTTTGCCCTTGGGAAGAAACTTTTTCAGCATGTCCTTCGCATCGAGCTCGACATCCAGCAAACAGCCTTCAGGAAGATCAGCCTCTTTACCCCCGAGCCAATCCTTCAGCGGTTGCCATTTGTCGCTGCCCGTCCGCAGTGACAACAGATGCACGATCCGCTGCGCGAAAATACGATGATTGCCAACAAAGTCGATCACCAGAAGACGCGACTTGCCTTCACTTGCACGCAGACCACGCCCTAGCTGTTGCAAGAAGATGATTTTTGATTCGGTCGGGCGAAGCATCACGACACGATCCACCGCAGGTATGTCGAGCCCTTCGTTGAACATGTCGACCACGCACAGCGTCTGAAGCTTGCCGCTGCGAAGCCCTTCAAGCGACTCGCCGTAACTGTCGCTACCCTCGCCCGAAAAGACCGCTGCGGACGAGACACCTTTCTCCTTCAGCCAATCGCGTGCGAACAAGGCATGACGCTTGGAACAACAAAACACGATCGTTCGCTCGGCCGGATGCTCTTGCATCGCCGTCCAAAGCTTGTCCATCCGTTCGCTGCGAGCGACTCGCTCTTCGAGTTCCGCCACGTCGAAACGCCCGTTTCGCCAGGGGATTTGCCGAAAATCGACCGTGTCCTTGATCCCGACGTAGTGGAACGGGACCAGCGAGTCCTCGGCGATCCCGTCCCCGATCGTCGCTTGATAGGCCAAGTTGTCGTCAAAGATCGTAGCCACATCGACGCCGTCGGTACGCTCCGGAGTCGCCGTCAAACCAAGGGCAAAGTCACAATCGAGTTTGGCAAGCACACGGCGATAACTTGGCGCATTCGCATGATGCACTTCATCCATGATCACATAGTCAAAATGCTCTTTGGCCAGCCGCTTGAGCCCCTCGGGACGTGACAGCTTCTGAATCGACGCAATGACAAGATCTCCGGCCAACTCGCTGCGGTCGCCGATGTACCAAGCGGTCGAGCCGTCGCCAAAGCGGTGGTCCAGTAACCGCGAAAGCACCGCTTCGGATTGCGCCAGAATATGGGACCGGTGGGCAATGATCAGCACGCGAGGACGACGACGCAGAGACTCGCCGAATTGACAGGCATCAAACGCCGCCAACCAAGTCTTCCCCATCCCTGTCGCCACAGCGACAAGTGCCCGACGGTGGCCAGCATCACGAACACGCTGCAGAGCCTGCAGCGCCTCGGCCTGCCAAGCACGAGGCGATGGAATTTGCGCCGGCTCGACGGTGACCGGGACAAAATGCTCGCGACGATACTTCGCAGCCTTTTGCTCGTAATTCGCGACCAGTTCCTGCGTTAGCGTCGAGGCCACATCCCATAACAAATCGAACTGGTCCGAAAACTGAGTGTGCGAGGCCTCCTTCGCGTTCGTGGTTGACAACAGGTTCCACTCGACGCCGGTCAGCAGTGCAGGTTTTGAAAGATTGCTGCTGCCCACCGAGATAAAGTCGCGGTAGTCCTCGACAATCCGCCACGCCTGGGGATGAAACGACGCCGGACTGGATGGCAGCTTCGCCGTCTCAATCAGCTTGACCGATAACTGCGGTGACGATGATTCCTCCGCCACCAATTCGCACCATCCAAGCAGTGTCCGCAGTGCCTTGGGGTCCGAGATAAACAGATAATCGCTGACCAAAATTCGCACGACCGCTTGATTGCGGATCGCATCAAAGAGCCTTTCTTCGATCACATCCAGCCCTGAAGACTGAACGAACGACACCAGCACATCGACTGATTTTGCCCCAGCGATCCGCCAAGCCAAATGTTCCCAGAGCGGCGACTGCGGATGCCCCACACTCAAATAGGCATCAGTCTCGGGCGAATCCGCCGCCGAAGCATCAGGTCGCTCGACCAGGTAGTTTGCTTTGGAGGGGATGACATGACGAACCCCACCGCGAGGATCGGCGACGTCACCTCGGTAACGCGGGATCACATGGATATGAACGTGATCCACCGTCTGTCCTGCCGCACTCCCCGCATTGAAGCCGACATTGTATCCATCGGGTTTGGGCCGCAGTGTTTCATCGAGTTTCTGCTTGACGACATTCACCAGCTCCATCAACGCAGCCTGTTCATCCGCCGTCGCATCAAACCAAGTCACCACGAGCCGCTTGGTAACAATCAGCGAGTGCCCTGGAGCAACCGGAAACCCGTCAAAGATGGCAAACGCCAGCTCATTGGAAGCAATCCAATCCTCAGGCGAAACGCAAAGAAACGGAGATTTCATCGACAAAGTCTATACGACGCAAAAAACAGGCTGGCACCACAAGCGATCTATGGACAGATCTCCCAAGATACAGCGGCATACAATGCTTGTCACCCGGGAACGAATCGTTCAAAAATGACCACGGAACATCTCTTGGTACAGAAGTCTGTATTGCCCGTATCGAGAACTGGAGATCACAAACCGTAACAACTCGATCGCTTCGATTCCGATCTCCTTTAACTCCCCCATCTCGTGAGTCCAAGACGATGGGAGTGTCATTGACGTTGGAGTGGAAAAAGCCCGTTGTATAGCTCTCTGAAACACAGGATTGCATTCTGATCCAAAAATGGACCTCTATCCTTCCATCGCTGCCATTATGAACGATGATTACTCCTGTAAACTCACTTTCATGTCTTAAACGCCAACACAACGTAGCATGAACACGTGACTTGGTGACGGGATATGTCCCATTTTAATACATGGTGGGTAGCTGAAATTGGCTTTCTGCAATGCCACTAGGAACCGCTCGTTTGAAACTAACAACGCAACTTACTGGTCGGTGTCTGACGTCAGCAAAAACGGACTAGCATAGTTCATCCTTGCCCTTAAGCTCTTTCCAACGAGCAACGGCCTCCTCAAAACGTTGGCGAGCGGACTGACTTAAACGCCCAAGGCCGATACTTCGGGCCAACGCGATGGCGGGATCGTCCTCGGAAAGCAGATGCTCATTCCGCTGAATAAGTCCAAGAAGTTCAGCGATGGGTATTTCGCCAACACTACGGCGATCATCCTCACAGGACGCGTTGCGAAAGCAGATTATTCGTGAGGGCGTTTCGCTTGACCAGAGAAATCGCCCTGTGGCTTCCTTGGTGGACGGAACTCCAACCAGCAAATTAAGTACTCGCGATCGAATGTTGGCACCGGTTCTCGCAAATCCATGAGCACGGGCAACTTGCTTCGCTAAGACGTCGTCGCGAATCGGAGCTTGTTGATTTAAGATGGCCATCGCCATAGCGCGAAGTTCATCGTCATACGATGATTCAAAAAATCGATCTTGATTGGATGCCAAATCGGACAAGTTCACACGAGCGTAGAACATCTGAGGATTACCATGGAACCGCTCGTTGGACTTGTCAACGGTCAAGCCTTTTGACGCGACGTCAATATCATGCTCCGATTCTATCCCAGAGGCAGATTCGATTGCACTGAAACTTGTATCAGGCTCGGTAGTATCAGGGTCGACGGTGTCAAGTTTTTTTGTATCGTGTGGAACACCGTTGCGCTGATCGTCCAAGAGTTGCTGCAATTGACGATGGACAGTTTCGGTAGCGGACTTCGCGTCATACCACCACTCTGGTGACCAGATGCGAACGATGTTCCAGCCGAGATTTTCGAGTACCTGCTGTCGGATTTTGTCTCGATCTCGAGCGACAGCACTTCGATGATAGGTCGCTCCATCGCATTCCACACCGGCGAGATACGCTCCGGGTTTGTCTGGGTGAACGACTCCGAGATCGACGCGGAAACCGGACACCCCGACTTGAGGTACCACCTGCCAGCCAAGGTTTTGCAAGGATTCTGCAACCGCTTCCTCAAACGGCGAATCGAAACCACCGACACTGCCCTCGCTTCGGGCCGCGATTGCCTCGGGCCCCTTTTCGGCGTACTCCAAGAAGGCTTTTAAATCTCGTACTCCACGCGAATTGGTTCCCAAGATGCTCAATTCATCTGCGGTGAACGACGAAAAGACAAGAAGCTCTTGTCGCGCCCGCGTGACAGCGACGTTCAAGCGTCGCTCCCCTCCGTCGCGATTCAACGCACCAAAGCTTCTGGGAACTGTTTCACCTTTGACTTTTCGACCATATGTGATCGAGAACATCATCACGTCTCGTTCGTCGCCTTGAACATTTTCTAGATTCTTCACAACGGTGGGTTCGGTTCGCTCATCGGCAAAGTACCAATCCAGTTCGGGGTTGTCTCGCAGGGCTTGATCAAAAAGATCCTGAATCAACGATTGCTGTTGGCTGTTGAAGGTAATGACCCCAAATGTCAACCGTTCATCAATGGGCAACAACAGGTTTCGATTCATTCGGGCAACGGCCTCGGCGACGATGGCCTCAGCTTCCTTGCGATTCGTGCGACTCTTGCCACGATCGTACATTGCATCGGGTAGATGAACAAAAGAAACGCCGCGATCTTCTGATTCAGCCGCCGGAAACGTGACCAAGTGGTTGCCATAGTAATTCCAGTTGGAGAATGCGATCAGCGATTCATGGCGACTTCGGTAGTGCCAATTCAGCTGCAGAGTCGGTAGACCGGAGGCCTTCGCCTCATCGAGAATACTTTCGAGATCTTTCTCGTGATCTTCAATCCCTTCGTTCGTGTGATCATCGTCGGCGCGGCCAAAAAAGTTCGTTGGTGGCAACTGCTTGGGGTCGCCAACAATGATTGTTTGACGTCCGCGCGCAATGGCTCCTACAGCATCCCAGGTTGTAATTTGCGATGCTTCATCAAAAATTACTACGTCAAACAACGTCTGGTGCACCGGCAAATATTGGGCAATCGACAGCGGTGACATCAACAAACAGGGGGCAAGTTTCCCAAATGATTCGGGCATCGCACCAATCATTTCCCGAATCGACTTACTGGGCCGCTGTAATCCGATCTGATGACGTAGCAAACCGAGCTCACTTCTTCTCGGAACCCCTTCGGGACTGGGGAGATCATGGGCGATTGACTGTTTCGCCTGCAGCGAGGCGAGCGAACGAGCCTGTTCATCAAGCTGACAAAAATCATCAATCGCATCCTCGTGCTGAAACCGCTGGAACGTTCGCAAGATGTCATCGCGATCGATCACCCCTCGAACCCACCATCGTGCGTAAGCCAACCGAAACCGATCGGCGAGTTCATTCGATGAGATATCACCTTGTTCTATCGATTCCACAAACCTGGATAAACCCGCAACCTGTGCCGCCCTACGTACTTCGCACCATGCGGTCCAGCGCCGTAGACTCGTACGGTTCACTTCGATTTGCATCGCAGCATCCTCCGATGCACGCACTATTTGGGACGTATCCTTCGTGATCGGGATTTTACCAGCCGTGTCGCCAAACGTTTTCATAGCGTCGAGGAACACACCCATCGCAGTTGCGTACTGTTTTGCAGTGGCGAACAGCGGAGCATCTGGATGCTGCCCATTGATGAATGGACCAACGGCATTGGATATCACCTGGAGACTGTCCACCTGCTTGCCAATTGCAACCAGGGATCGTCGAAGCGTTGCGGCCTTGGTTAATTGTGAATCAAGTTGCCGGATGTCCGTTTCAGTCGCATTGTAGTGCGTTGATCGCCCCGCAAGAGGGCTCGCGTTGATCATCTCAAGCTGAGCTTGAATCGCACGGATCGCAACAATGTCGGTAACTGGGTTCGCAATCCCTTCGTTGGCATAGGTTTGAAGCAAGCGAGTGACTTTGCGTTTTGCAAACCAGGACAGCGGCCAGATAGACGCGATGGCATGACGCCAATTCTGGTCGATCTCATCGAGTGGAATCGTGTCGAGCGATTCATCGTAGTTTGCCGCTGCAGAGTTACGTGCCTGAGCATACGCCGTGATCGCAAGATCTAATTGTCGACGCGCATCGGGGAACTTGGCAAATTGCTTGTGAAACAACAGCTGAACGTCTTCGTCCGCGGCATCCAATAATGCTTCCGCCAGTTGGCCGATGCCTTCCATCTCAGCGAGCGAGACATCATTACGGCCAGGGATGCCAATGCAGTCGCAAAAGCGAGATAGGGTCTCCCGCAGTTCGTCGGCAGCCCGTTGGAGCGACGCACATTGCGACAACAATGCTTGTTCCCATGACGCGGACCAACGTGTCGCATCAACAGCGGGCAAAGCCGTTCCCCCTTCAATGGCACCGTATGTGAGCGCAATTTGGTCGATGATATCGGATAGTTTTTGGAACGCAGCACGGTCGTGCTGAACCGAATCCTCCCAATCGAATTCGGGCGTTGTATGGTCACCGCCTTTGACGCAGGTTCCCATTGCTTCGAAGACCGTCCATCCGTTTGAATATTCCTTGTGTATTGCTGCGACGTAGGAGTTCAGTTCGTCGCGACGAATTTTCAAACGACTGCTGACCGAGATCCAGTCATTTTGACTTACCTGGCGATTATCTTTCCAGGCAGTGTCGAGTTGATCGAGGAATTTGCGACGTTCAGCCTTGTTGCTGTGAAGTTCCAGACAACAATCACCCAATCCGTGTGCCCGCAAGCGACGATACACGACATTGAGGGCTGCGGTTTTCTCTGCTACAAACAAGACCGTTTTGCCGGTGGCCAAGCATTGGGAGATCATATTGGCGATTGTTTGGCTCTTACCCGTTCCCGGCGGCCCGATCAACACAAAATCTTGGCCTTCCGATGCGGCCATCACAGCTGCCAATTGGGAAGAATCAGCGGGGAGGGGATGATAAATCTCGTTGGGTTCGTACCGAACATCGACTTCGAGAGCTTGCGGAATCGCCCCGCCCTGGGACTCAAAAGGACGATCGGGGCTGTCGATCAAGTGCCGGACGACCCGATTGTTCTTCAGCGAATCGATGCGCTCAATCAAGTCCTTCCACATCAAGTACTTTGCGAACGAGAACGTGCCCAACGCAGTCTCGTCAACCACTTCAAAGCCAGGGATCTCGCGAACTTCACGCCGCATTCGCTCCAAGATCTGCGGAACATCAACGCCGCTCTCGTCCGTTGGAAGATTAGATTCAAAGAAAGACAGATCTCGAGCGAAATCCTTCTTGAGCAACTGAATTAATGTTGCGTTGAACCGTACATCGTCCTCATGCATCGCCAATTTAAACGATGAAACCGCGCTTTTACGAATCAGCTTGACAGGCACCAGCAGCAAAGGAGCGCGGTAAAATTTCGTGTCCTCAGGTTTCTTCCACCGCAGGAATCCGACAGCCAAAAAAAGTGTGTTTGATCCGCCTTCGGCAAGATCGTTTCTTACATTGCGATAGATTGTGGTCAGGCGACCGGCAAGCTCTGATTCGCTAAGTGAGCAAGACACCTCATCGCGATCGAGTGCTTGGATTGCAAATTCGGAATCGAGATCCTGCTTGGATTTGCTGCGGTGAATCTCAGCGTCTCGCCCGCTCAGCGGATTGTGCTCAGACAGCGAGATCAAACGCAATTGTTTTCCCGCAGCTAAATGATCCTCCAGCAGTGAAATATTAGGACAATGAATTGGAACAGATTGCTTACTGTCCTTGAAATTTAGCAATCGGTTCCGTAGCGACAGATCCAATAGTTTTCGTTGCCAGCGGTCAATTCGTCCTTCAGGCGTTGCTGGTTTTGTGTCCTCAGCACTTTGCATCGGCGCTGTGATAGTGGGAGCGGCCGGCAATGGTAACGGACCGCTGGGATAAGCGGTGTCTTCGTCCATGGTTGCGATCGATTCGTGCGACGCAAGCGGCCGAATCTGCGCCATACGGGCCCGAGTGATGTCGATGGTCGCTAGATAGTTGTCTTCATTGGACTCACCGGTTGAACTTACCGCGGCTTGGATCGCATCTTCAAAGGGTGTAGGTGGGCGATGCGTGATCAACGTGGTTTCAAACGTGATCAGCTCTCGAGCCGCGATCGCCTTGCGAATTTCGCTGCAATCGGTTTCAACGACTTGATCCAGCGTTTTCTCCACCAGCCAAGCACCTACAAAGCAGTGTCCATGGACAAGCACGATGACCGGATTTAATCCGACCGCTTCAATCGCTGCGGCGAACAGCAGCGTGGTATCCAAACAGGTCGCTAAGCCTTCGGAGAGAATGGTAGACGGTCGTCGCGTTTTTTGACCTTCGGTTTCAAAGCTGCACGGCGGAGTGGCATACGTTAACGCCTTTGCTGCGACCGCAGACCAAATCGCGGCGACCAACATGTACGCGCGTCTCGGATCGCCACTCTGATACCCATCGAGTGCGGACGAATGCCCATGCTTGGAGAGCACGTCGCCGGCGACCTTTAGAATTTTTGAGACTGCTGGATCATTTGGCATCACAAACGCCGCTAGCAATTCGCGACTTGAATTTAATCCCCCCCACTGGTCGCGAGCCAGAACGCGGACGTCGTGCGAAGCCGTCGAGATTATATCGCCATCCACTGAAAGCGTGAATTCAATAACCCCGCGTTCCGCTTCGTTCAATCCATTGAGGTAATCTGGATCAAGTTCGATATCGCGATCACGGATCGCCACACCCGAGCCAGCGCCGATGTAATCGATAATCCATTTCTTGGGACGTGCAAATCCAGGGATCGAACGAACCTCTAAGCAAAGGTTCTCCAACGTTTCGCCCTCCCGATTGTCAATCTTAAGGCATCGAAGAATTGGAACCGAATTTTGCCAAGATGCGTAATTGAGACACGTCGCTACGCTGGCCTGGATTTTGACGTAATCTGTTACCCCTTGTTTATTATTTTCAGCATGCATATTGATATAGCGACCCTCGGTGTATTGTCTTGACTTCCCGCGATTGTAATCGCCAGAACTGATTACAAGATGTCGCAGATTAGTTTTGCAATTGAAATCGGCAAGCAAAGGTTCAACGATGCCGTTTCGGAGAGATATTCCACCGGGCCGCAAGGCGTGCAGTCAACTCGACCGCCCTCAGAGGCAACGTCCGGAAACTACAATGCCGATTTATTCGGCTACCTTGAATTGACGCTATTGCTGCATTTCCAGGGAAACTTCACTCCGTTAAAACGGCGATTTGAGTTATTGCGTTTGGACCAAATCGAGAGATGTAAGGACCGAGAGGTCCAAAAGAAATACCCTGTGAAAACAATTTCTCATCTCCAGGTGTTTCTGCAGATCCGGAGCCTAGCTTCGCCTAATACAAGTAAACGCCTTCACAATGTCGAACTGTTTGAAGAGCAGCTTTCTCAACTAACACGGTACCCAACGGCGTCTGGAATCGCTCAACATATACCAATTTCTTCGTTATTCTTTACGAATTCACTTACGCCGAGTCGGTTTCCCGATATATCGACTCAGGGATGATTCGCTTGTCTTAACGCAAAACCAGCCCTGCTAGGAAATCACTCTAAGTCAACGTCGTGGGATAACGTGCTCCCCTGGTTACAAGTCCACGCTGCTGCTTGTGCCAAGCTATTGGACTAAGAATCCTACTTTCTACCACGCACTACGCAATGTCCTCACCACGCCTCTATACACCTCGCCCTTATTTCGAGGGGGAAGCAACCGATGCTGTGTGCAATCGCTTACGTATAACAAAGACACTGTTGAAATACGCAAGAAGATATAAATTCCGTGAGCAAGCAATTTGCAATCAAGTTGCAAGTAAAACCATGCGAGGAGGTGGAAATGTGACGGATGCATCGCCTGTTCCAAACGATTGCACCCTTTTGCTGAACAATGACATAGGTGGTTGCTCCAATCAGATAAGTCCTCAGCAATAGTTCACTCGCCCCCGAAAATCCACAGGGAAGACGATTCGTTTTGACAGAAAATGTTTAATTCTGAGGACAGCCTGCTTGCACGTGTGTTGCCTGTGTAAAAAACAGCTGTGCTGCGAGGCAAGCTTACACGGCCGTGCTCGATGAGCTGGCGGTGCAGGCGGACAGGGAAGCTCGCGCCGAAGGACGTACCGCACGCTTCCGCGTCGATGTCGTTGCAGCCTATTGCCACACCTGTTCGCTGACCGGTTACCGCATCACCACGACCACGGGTCACAGTATCGTCGACGCCGCCCACATTCGACCTTTCGCCCATTCCCGAAACGATGATCCTCGAAACGGCATCGCGCTGTGCAAGAACTCGCACTGGCTGTTCGATCTTGGGCTCTGGAGTGTCGATGCAGACTACCGCGTGATCGTCGCCCACGAAGCCTTTGACGAAGATTGCCCGATGCAATCGTCGCTGGCGTCGATGGCCGGCAAACGATTGATCCTGCCGCGTGATCGGCGGCTGTGGCCGGCCGAAAAACAGCTGGCGTGGCACCGAGAAAAATGCTTTGTGGGGCCGATGAGGGCGTGAGACAAGCCGGACGGCGAACAAGACTTGGCGGCGAGATGCAGGATTGAAAAAGTTAAATTAACAATTGGAAATTGAAAAATGGCGGTGGCAATTGGAAGACTCGAAGTGGGGAGTTGTTTTCCTATTTTTCTGTCCCCATTTTTCTGTCTAACGTTTTTCTCCCGCGCAAGCGTGTCCTCGGCTAACGTCGTTGTATAGGTTGGCGACGCAACGCCCCCGGTGCCTTACTGTCCACGGCCCACGGAGTGGCCGCAATTTGCTGGCCGTTTTTTGCTGGTGGAAAATGGAGGCAAGAAAATGGAGCGTTGCGGAAAACGGTGGGATGCAGGTCGGCCACCGCTTTTCGATTACCAAGCTTTCGAGCGTGATGCTTCGCTCTTCGACTGCAGCCGTCCCATTTTCCTCTCTCCATCTTCCTACCCAGGTGTTCTCGGGTGCATCCGCATCATCCACTTGCCCGTCGTTGATGCGGATGGCCGAGGCTGCGTGCTGGGGTGATGCCCTTGAAGGGAAAGAATTGAAAAAGTTAAATTGTCAATTGAAAAATGGGGTGGCGCACCATTGTTGCTCGGCTTTCCAAGTCGTTGGCGTGTGGCGTGGGTAGGTTGCCGGCGTGAGAGACGTCTGCGAACGGCGTTAGTCGCAACGTCGAAACTCTTGGCGATGGTTTGCTGTCGCCCCTGCCGGGGCTTTGTGAATCCGGTTTGACCGCATTCCTTGGGCTCACGCCCAAGGCTAAATGCTGTCGCCACGTCCGTGGCTGAGGGGGCAGCAGTTTCCAATTTTCAGTTTTCAATTTCACCTTTTCAATGATTTGCGGTTTGCTAACGTCCAAAGAGCTGCAAGGTTCGAGGGGCGTTGACGCTTGGCGGCTGTTGATGGAACGTCGATTTCCGCTGCCACGTTGCCCTCCCCGGAAAACTCGCTGTAGGCTCGGTTTCCGACCCTCCCGTCTTCGCCGGGAGGGTGAAGCGTTCCTTGGGCCTCACGCCCAAGGCTACGTGCTGCCGCCACGTCCGTGGCTGAGAAGTCGGCAATTTACAATTTGGTATTGTCAATTTAGCCTTTTCAATGCTTTTCGAATTGCCGGCACGAGAGCGTCCCGAGTACCACAGCGTTCGTCGGAAGGGCAGCGGCTGCCGAAACTCTTGGCGAGTTTCGCTACGAAAATTTCGCTACGGAAGTTCCGTTACAGGGCAGGGAGGCGGCGGGCCGCGGTGGACGAGGGAAGCGGACTAGTGTCCTTCTGCGCGGGTGCCGCTGGCACTGCCTGATGCCCTTCGACCTGCGGTAGTATCTCAGGGGCCGGACAACATGAGGCATGGACGACTTTCATCGTCAACTCGCCTCCGACCGAGATAAACGGCCACTCACCAAATCGCAGCAGCAATTTGCCTTTGGCGACCTCGTAGTCCTTCGTCGCGTGCAACTCGGACTCCAGTGCGTCGGCAATCGCGTTGCGAAGTTTGCCACAAGTGAGCTCGATCGTTTCTTCGTCACGTAGATGTGCCTTCACCGGGACCGACACGACGCTTGTCTCTCCATCGCTGCTCTGGATCGTGAACTCGGCAATCACCTCGATCAGCGTGCCCACCGGCAATGGGCGTTTGCCACTGTAGTCGATGCGGATCGAATCTTGCAGGTTGCAGCGTTCGTTCCAGGCCACTTCAGAAAGTTGGCCTGTTTCGGATAGTTTGATCGTGCCGCTCAGTGCTGCGCTGTTCTTCAAAACGAAATCGGGGACAGCCGTTTTCGGCGGCGCGGCAGCCTTTGCATCAACCCAAAGCGGATTGGACAATCCGGCCGGCGTTCCGCAGCGAACCACAAATTTGCCATCCTTACTCAGCTTCGCGGATAAACCGTTCACCTTCACCCGGATCAGTTCACGACTGATCACTTGCACGTCCGCTTCGGTTTCGGAGCTGTAGCTGTTGCTCTCCGCTCCGCCGACGATCACGTGTGTGAGTGTGGGATGGAAATTTTGGCCCTGCAAAAAGAAATGAGTCGTTTTGCCTTCGTCTTCTGCGGTGGTGACAAAATCGAGTCCATAAACGCCATGCAGCACCGGACGCAGCTGCACGTCGCCTTTGTTGAATAGCGTCGTGCCGGATTGCTCGTAGGCGTAAGGCACGTTGACCTCGTACGATTGCAGCGACAACATTTTCTCTAACTGGTCGACTCGGCTGATCAGACGAGCATAGTCGCCGGGGCGGAAACACTGAGCATCCTTGGCATCACGCAAATTGCCGCGAAGCCGATGGATGCGGCCGCCCAACGCGACCATCTCCTCGTAACTCTGCTTCGTCGCTCCTGGCTTGGTCAGCCGCTCCCAGTTCGTGGTGACATCAAACTCGACGTGCGGCACGAAACTGGGCATCGCAATCAACACTTCGCATTCACGCATTCCGGGTTCTAACGACAGGTGTTTCTGGTCGTAATGTTCGGTCGGACCGGTGGACCAGATCAGACGTGCTAACGCAGCGACATTATTTCGTTCTTGCGGTGGCGATTGCACACGCGGATAGAAGTACCATCCAAACGTGTCATTATCGTGGCTGAAGGCGACTGCGGTGCGGTTCAGGTCGATCGACGCCATGTCGAGCGCCAATTGACGACTCATGTCCACACGCTGTGCGGTATTGAGTGAGCCACGAGCGACCGAGATCGCCAGTGCGATCTGCATCTCGCGGCGACGGCTGAAGGCATCGTACACATTCTGCTCTTCGACTTGAGGGTCGAGGGCGAAGACGTGAACGGGGAAGTTTTCTTGGATGACCATCTCCCACAAACGCACCACGTCTTCTTGCGGCGTGACTTCTTCTTGAAAGAAGTAGACGCTCTCGGCGAGTGCAGCATCGGATTGACTGATTTTGCCTTCCAGAGCCAAGCCTTCGATCATTCGCTTGATGTTGTGGTCGAGCAGGCCCGCTTGCAGTGCCAACGGCCAGGCGATGAGTGCGTTTTCACCGATGCAGGTTTGTGACGATGCCACGTTTACCCAAGCACAGCGGGCTGACGTGACGTCACATCCCTTGGCCACGTCGTTGGCCGCGTCGGCGATCACATACGGGATCGGATAAGCCGGATCGTCGTACGCTAGTGACAACAGTTTTTGCCGGCGGAGCATTTCATATTGCTGAGTGAGATTCTCGAACAAGAAATTCCGTAGCTCTGCTAGCTTGGGTTGTCCGTCTTTGAATTGTGATCCTGCCAATTTTGCGATCGCGAGCACACTTTCATGTCCGTAGATCTCCTGGGTCCGGATTCCTGGTACATCTAACTGAATCGATGCATCCATCATGTTCAGTTCCGGTTGAACCTTCTGTCCAATTTTTGGGTCATCGTCTTCATCAAAATAGCCCACCGGTTCAAGCCGCGTTTGCATGGAGACGCTGGACTGCAAGCAATCCGATTTGCCATCCTTTGCATCTTCGGCAGTCAAATCTTTCCACTTGCCATGGATGTAGACTGACAGATCATCGACGACGTCGGCGACTACCAATTTGGGAAAGGTGTACCGCAGGTGGGCCGCATCGACGGCCAATCGAGCACGCATGTTGACGACCGCGGAATAGCCTTCGTGCGTTTGTCGGCCGGGCAGTACCGAGATCGGTACGCGGAACTTGTACAGCCCATATCCGGCCTGGCGACTCCGTTCGTCGCCCATGTTACGCCGCCGCAGGGCTTGGTTGACTTGAATGTAGGTCGACTCTTGTCGTAACAACTCGGTTGGCTCCACCCCGACGCCCTTACTCTTCGGCGGCGCTGCGGAAATCAGTTTTTCCAGCAGCTCGCCAGGCAATTGGTTGGGGATGTTGGCTCCCGAGCTTCCGCCCACCGCCGGCAATACCAGCTGGTTGACTTGTTGCTGCGTCAGAGGCGTCGGTGCACCGGTATCGGCGGAAAAGCCGCCTGCGGCCCCGGCCGCCACTCCGGTTGCCGATTGAAATTCGGCTTGATCGCTTCGGGCCAGATAGGCAGACAGGACCTCGTCAAAATCGTCGACACTGTCGGCCATCACGCTTTCGTATTCTTGAATCGAACTCATCAAGTTCGCATCGCCCCACACGTCAGGAGCTTTGACGGTGATCGAACCGTTACGCCGGATTTCGTCTTCGATACGGGTCAGTTCCGATGCGAGGTGCAGAACGGAATCGGGCGAATGGTGTCCGGTGTGCCGCTCGCCGAAGGTGGAATCGAGGAAATGGTGGCTGCGTTCGCTGCGACGCCATGAACATCCCGCGATCGCGACCACAAGCACGAGGCTAAACCAATACCGAAACGAGCACGCCATGGGACACATCCTTGTAGCAGCTTGATTAAAACTGCGCAAAAACCTCTGATTTCCCGGAGACTCGTTCGAGGTGCCCCCTCCGGCAGACAAAAACCACGCCATCCAAAGAGGTATTCGGCATCCCAGATGCTTCCGCTTGTGCCGAATTTGACGATTTTGCCGACCGCGACCTTCAGAGGCGTAGATTTGCAACGCAGCGAGCGTCTTGATAGCGAAAGTCGGTTTCCTTGGGCCTCACGCCAAGGCTACGTGCTGCCGCCACGTTCGTGGCAGGGAAGTCAGCAGTTTTCAATTGTCAATTGTCAATTTTCCCTTTTCAATGCATTGCGGTTTGCCGGCACGAGAGCCTGCCGAGTACCACAGCGCTCGTCGGAAGGGCAGCGGGTTCCGAAACTCTACGCGAGTTTCGCTACGGGGAACGTCCGTGTCTCCGTGTCTCCGTGTCTCCGTGTCTCCGTGTCTCCGTGTCTCCGTGTCTCCGTGTCTCCGTGTCTCCGTGTCTCCTCACTCCTCACTCCTCACTCTACCCCGGCATTCCGCTTCGTAATTGGAAGACCATGTTCCACAGCCGGTCGATCTCGCCTCGTTCGATAATCTCCAGTGGTTTGAGTCCGTCAAACGCGTCGTTGGGAGTTTGAAACCAGATGCCCAAGGATTCGGGGTCCACCACGTCGCTTAGTGCTTCCCACAAACGGTAGACCTCGTTGTAGGGCCGCGTGAGCTTGTCGGCCTGGTCACAATTTGCTTCCACTTTGGCAATCGTCCGCTCCGAGACGTTCACCATTCGCCCGAACATCTGGCGTGGCATCGCGAGGCGATCCCGAAGCTCCAGTTTCGATTCACGCCCGAGCTGCAATAGGCCTTGGCCTTTGAGCCCCCGTACCGGAAGCGTGACGATCGCCGCCGCGGGCGTCGTTGCCTTCTTCTTCGATGTCGTCTTTGGCGTCGTCTTCTTCGTGGCTGTCTTGCGTGTTTTGGTCACCATCGTCTTCACCTCCTGCTCGATTCTATCGTCACACCTGCACTTTGCCAAGTATTTTTTCCTGCATTTTTGCATGCATGAATATCGCCTATGGGGTGATTGATGGCAATTGATCGGCGGCAAGAAGATGGATTTTGCTGGATTTCGCGAGGTTGCCGGGGAAGATCACGATGTTTTTGCCGGCTTCGTGTTGTGCCGAAGGAACAATCAATCCCTCCAGTCCGCAGGCGTGGCAGCCTCGCCCGATTGCCTGGGTCCAAGACTCGTCGCCACCGCTCTGGATCGACCTCCAGTCCTCTTCGATCAGCTCCTGGAGAGTAAAGCCTAGATCGAAGCAGACATTTTTGTCGCTGACGTCGAGCACTTTTCCTAACGAAACACTGGCCCCCGCGGTGACGCGTGGCCGGATCGACGTCAGTGAGAAGCCGAAGGCAACAAAGTTCTGGTACGCTTCCTTGGTCGCCGTGATTACATCCAAAGACGCATAGATCGCTTGCAGTCCCACTCGGTTCCACCGCCCACCTGTTTTCGCTGCGCCGACGCCAGAAAAGAAATCGTTTTGATTGGCGTATTTCATTGCAACCGACCGCAGGATCACACCGTCAAATCCGTGAGCAACCGATCGCATCGAGGCGATCACCTGGAAAAGCTCGATCACTTCCGGAGGATCTTTGGCAGCGGCTGGACGTTTTCGTTGGCTCATGTCTTATTGCTGCCCGAGGAGTCTCGATCATTGACGCAGGTTTTCTCGGGAGGATGTCGTTGGTTACGTGGTTTTTAAAGGAATTGAAAAAGTTCGATTGACAATTGTCAATTGAAAAATGGGGTGGCGAACCATTGTCGCTCGGCGTTCCAAGTCGTTTGCGTGTGGCGTGGGTAGGTTGCCGGCGCGAGAGTCGTCTGCGAACGGCGTTAGTTAGGTGCAACGTCGAAACTCTTGACGAGGGTTTGCTGTCGCCCCTGCCGGGGCTTTGCGAATTCGGTTGCGCTGGTTTCCTTGGGCTCACGCCCAAGGTTAAATGCTGTCGCCACGTTGCGTGGCTGAGGGGGCAGCAATTCACAGTTTTTAATTGTCAATTTTTCCTTTTCATTCTTTGCGGTTTTCCGGCATGAGAGCCTGCCGAGTACCACAGCGCTCGTCGGAAGGGCAGCGGGTTCCGAAACTCTACGCGAGTTTCGCTACGGGGAAGAGGCAGGGTTCGTGAGATGTGGAGGGTGCCGAAACTCTTGCTGCGTTTGTTGATGGAACGTCGGTTTCCGCTGCCACGTTGCCTTCCCCGGAAAACTCGCTGTGGGCTCGGTTTCCGACCCTCCCGGTTGCGTCGGGCGGGTGAAGTTTTCTGTCACCCCTGCCGGGGCTTTGCGAATCCGGTTGCGCTGATTTCCTTGGGCTCACGCCCAAGGCTAAATGCTGTCGCCACGTCCGTGGCTGAGAAGTCAGCAGTTTTCAATTTTCAGTTTACATTTTTCCTTTTCAATGCATTGCGGTTTGCCGGCACGAGAGCCTGCCGAGTACCACAGCGCTCGTCGGAAGGGCAGCGGGTTCCGAAACTCTACGCGAGTTTCGCTACGGGGAAGAGGCAGGGTTCGTGAGATGTGGAGGGTGCCGAAACTCTTGCCGAGTTTCGCTACGGGGGAATTGAGGCGGAAGTGCCTCGCACACGATGACAAGCTGGAAGCCTATCCCACTTTGTATCCCCATCGACGTTTGCTTGTGATTGATATCATTTTTGTTACGCTTCTGCGACTCCGGTTCGTGCCCTTGCACCTCTAAATCGTGGCAGCGGGTAGGTTGATTGGGAACGCGAAGTGCTGCGGTTTTTAGGACGTTGGCCACGACGCGGTTGTTGTGGCAATCACCTCCTTCTTTGATCTCAGGAGTTCCCCCATGTCCAAGCTACGTTTCTCTGCCGCCGCGCTCTCGGTCGCGGCAATTACGGGTCTTTCGACCGCCGTGGCGCAAACGACTCTCGATCAACCGGGCGTGCCAACCAGTCCGCCGATCGTCCAACCCGATCAGCCTGGTCAACCCACGACACTGCCGGGCCAGATCACCGATCAGCCAGCGGGATCGCAAAACGTTCAAAGCAATCAAAGCGATCGCTATGAAGCGCGCCGAGTTGCAACAAATTCACAGCAACAACAAGGCCCCACGGTCACGCAAGCCTTGGTGCAAAAACTGAT